>PHCM01000172.1 GCA_002842255.1 Betaproteobacteria bacterium HGW-Betaproteobacteria-2
GCGGAAGCGCGGCGACATTGGCGTGCGCTCCTCCGGATACTGCACCGTGATCTTGCGCGCGAATAAATAACGGCCGGTCAGCGCCATGCCTTTCAGCAGTTCGACCAGCATCAGGCTGGATAATACAGATTTAATCTTGTTCAACATGTTCAGTATTCCGCCCTAGTGGAAAAGATGCGCCCACGGCGTCTGCATCATGGCACCGATGACGATGATCCACACCAGCGTGATCGGAATGAACACTTTCCAGCCCAGACGCATGATCTGGTCATAACGATAACGCGGGAAGGTCGCACGGAACCACAGGAAAAGGAAGATCAGGAAAGCCACCTTGGCCAGCAGCCAGAGGAAGCTGTCTGGCAGGAACGGGACCGGTGACAGCCAGCCGCCGAGGAACATCAACGCAGCCAGCATGCAGACCAGGATGATATTGGCATATTCGGCGAGGAAGAACACGGCAAAGGCCATGCCGGAATATTCGACGTGGAAACCGGCAACAATCTCGGATTCGCCTTCTGCAACGTCGAACGGCGCACGGTTGGTCTCGGCCACGGCGCTGATGAAATAGACGACGAACAATGGCAGCAGCGGCAACCAGTACCATTGCCAGAAACCGCCCTGCTGCGCCAGCACGATCTTGCCCAGATTGAGGCTGCCGGCTGCCATCAACACGCCGACCAGCGCAAAGCCCATGGCGATCTCATAAGAGACGATCTGCGCGGCGGAACGCAAGGAGCCGAGGAAGGCGTACTTGGAATTGGAGGCCCAACCGGCGATGATGACGCCATAAACGCCGACCGAAGTCATGGCCAGAATATAAAGCAGTGCGGCATCGATATCGGCCAGCACCATATTGAGGTCAAACGGCACCACCGCCCAGGCGGCGAATGCCGGCGCGATTGCCAGTACCGGCCCCAGCAGGAACAGGAACTTGTTGGAGGCGGACGGGATGATGATCTCTTTGGTGAACAGCTTGAGACCGTCGGCAATCGGCTGCAGCAAGCCAAAATAACCGACGCGGTTCGGGCCGATACGCACCTGCATGAAACCAATGACCTTGCGTTCGGCCAATGTCAGGTAGGCAATGGCACCCATCAGCGGCGCGACGATGGCGACGATCTTGATCAGCGTCCAGGCCGTCAGCGATACTTCAGGCCAGTAGCTACCGAATATCTGTGCGAAAAAATCCATCATGCCGTCACCGCCGCTTCAGCTTCAATTTTCTCAACCGTGACATCGCCCATCAGCTCACCCAGGCTGGCAGTCAGTTTGTTTGCGGCCTGGATACGGACGCAGCCCATGGCAACGTGCGTGTCGGCACGCACTGTCAGTACGGCACTGCCCCCACCTTGCCTGACCAGCACGCGGTCGCCTTCGGCCAGCCCGAGCTTGGTCATCATCTTCGGATGGATGCGCGCCTTCGGCTGCAGATTGTATTTGGTTTTCTGCAGTGAAGGCGCACGCCGCACAATAAGGTCGGCCTGATACTGCGGCACTTCGCCGATGCGCTGCAGGCCCTCGGACTTGATGTTGACCTCAATCTCGACCAGTTCCTTCAGATTGTTGTTGAGGCTGCGCCAGACCACCGCCGAAGGCTTCTCGCCGCCGAAGATAGCCGTTTTCACTTCCTCACTGCTGTTGTAATCAAAACCGCTCAGCCCTAGCGTGTTGCCCAGCACGCGCAGCACCTTCCAGCCCGGCCGACATTCGCCCAGTGGACGGGTCACTGCACTGAAGCTCTGCACACGACCTTCGATACTCATGACAGAGCCGGAAGACTCGGTGAATGGAGCAATCGGTAACAACACGTCGGCATCTTCCAGCGCTTCGGACTTGAACATGGTCAGGGCAACGACGCATTCTGCCTGTTGCATGGCCCGATGCGCGGCAGCACCATTATGGCAATCCAGCTCAGGCTCCAGGTTGACCAGCAAATAGGCCTTGCGCGGCACCTCCAGCATGGCACGTGCGTGCATGCCTTGTGGGCTCGGCATGACACCGACCAGATGCATACCGGTGTTATTGGCGCCGGCTGGCATCAGGCCGAAGGTTGCGCCACAAAGACCGGCAATGGCCTCAGCCAGACTGTACATTTCGGTGAAGCGCGGGTCATTCAATGCCATATTGCCGATGAAAATACCGGTCTTCGGCGACACGAGGTCGTAGTTCTCACCCATACCCGCCAGGCTTTCAGCGATCGCCTGCGTGTTCTCGCGCACCTTGATCTCTTCCAGCAGCTTGTTGAGAGAAGCCGGCAGACACAGCGAAAGACGCTGCAGGCCGGACATGGCTTTCAGCACCTGTGCCAGCACATTGACGATGTCATTGGGGCGCACGATGATCTTGTGCTTGACCGGCATCAGCGGGTCATTGTCCAGCGGACTGATCTTGGACAGTTCCGCACCATTCGCCACCGCCTTGCGGAAGCGCGTGCTGAGCAGCGGATGTTCGTTGCGCAGGTTGGAACCGATGATGAGGATACGGTCCAGCTCTTCAATATCAGGAATATTGCAGCCCATCCAAGGCGCACCCAGACGCTTGCCATCCAAGCGGAAATCGGTCTGGCGCACACGGTAATCGACATTGCCGCAACCCAAACCTTCAGCCAGCTTCTTGGCCAGATAGCCTTCTTCCATCGTACTGTTGGGTGATACCAGCACACCCAGCGCATCACCACCATATTGATTGGTGATGTCCTTCAACTGACCTGCGGCGAATTCCAGCGCGGTCTTCCAGTCGGTCTCTTGCCATTCGCCCTTGTGCTTGATCATCGGCACCTTGAGGCGCTCCGGGCTGTTCAAACCTTCATAGGAGAAACGGTCGCGATCAGACAGCCAGCACTCGTTGATGCTTTCCTTTTCACGCGGCAACACACGCATGACCTTGTTGTCCTTGACCTGTACCTCGAT
Source organism: Betaproteobacteria bacterium HGW-Betaproteobacteria-2 (assembly GCA_002842255.1). Lineage (GTDB taxonomy): Bacteria > Pseudomonadota > Gammaproteobacteria > Burkholderiales > Methylophilaceae > UBA6140. The sequence continues at coordinate 2,910 of PHCM01000172.1, forward strand.
ATGCGAACCGAGGCCGTCATGCATGGCGATCGATGGCCTGCGGGTCAGCTCCCAGCTGCGGGCGGTGTAGCGGAAAGGCTTGCTGGTCAGCGCGCCGACCGGACACAAATCGATGATATTGCCGGACAGTTCGGAATCCACACTCTTGTCGACATACGCCGTGATTTCGGCGTGCTCGCCACGGTTGACCAGACCCAGTTCCATCATACCGCCCACTTCCTTGAGGAAGCGTACGCAACGGGTGCACTGGATGCAGCGCGTCATGTCGGTCGACACCAGTGGACCGATGTTCTTGTTCAGCACCACGCGCTTTTCTTCGGTATAGCGTGAAGCCGGTGCGCCATAGGCCATGGCAATGTCCTGCAGGTCACATTCGCCGCCCTGGTCGCAAATCGGGCAATCAAGCGGGTGGTTGATCAGCAGGAACTCCATGACGCTCTGCTGCGCCTCGATGGCGGCCTTGGAACGAGTAAATATCTTCATGCCGTCGGCAACCGGGGTGGCGCAGGCCGGCAATGGCTTGTTGAATTTTTCCACCTGCACTAGGCACATGCGGCAGTTGGCAGCGACCGACAATTTCTTGTGGTAGCAGAAACGCGGAATCTCGACGCCGAGCTTGTCCGCAGCGTCGATGATGGTCGTGCCGTGCTCGACCTCTACCTGTTTTCCGTCAATTTCAATCTTCAACATAGTGATGTTCCATTCAACTGCCTGGCGATCGGCCGGCTTTTACCCGGCTTTGCCATCCAGCATGCTTTTGCCATGCCGGATGTAATATTCAAATTCGGGGCGGAAGTGCTTGACGAAGCTGAGTACCGGTGTCGCCGCCGCATCACCCAGCGCACAGATGGTGCGACCCGAGATATTGCTGCTGACATCTGTCAGCAAATCCAGGTCTTCCATGCGACCCTGGCCGTCGACGATGCGCTTGACGACGCGATAGAGCCAGCCGGTACCTTCGCGACATGGCGTGCACTGACCACAGGATTCCTCATAGAAGAAATAGGAAAGCCGCTTCAGCGCCTTCACCATGCAGGTGGTCTCGTCCATGACGATCATTGAGCCGGCACCCAGACTGGAGCCGGCTTTTGAGAGACCGTCGTAGTCCATGGTCGCGCCCATGATGGCTGTAGCCGGCATCACCGCAGTGGAAGGACCGCCGGGAATCACCGCCTTCAG
>PHCM01000173.1 GCA_002842255.1 Betaproteobacteria bacterium HGW-Betaproteobacteria-2
GTTTTCTGGCAGGCTTTTTATCGATGCGACGAGCCATGGCCTGCAGCAACTGCCGGGCATTCTGGTAATCACCGCGCCAGAGCATGGCTGTGCCTTCGCAGGCATAACGATAGGCTGCATCTGCCGTCAGCCGATCATCAGCCACGACGATGCGCTGTGGCACTTTTGTAGCGTTCTCCGAGCGCCAAAGCGCCGATTGCGTCTTGCCGTCTTCAGTCCAGACTGCGTGCGCTGCATCATTCATGTCGGGCAGCCTTACCGTTTAATAGCCGGGATTTGCGTACAGCCAGCCAGCCGATACCGACATAAGCCGCCATCGCCATCGCCAGGCCCAGAGGATGATCCCAGACCAGCGGCACGATCATGCCGGCGGATACCGTAGACAGCAGCATTTGCACGAAAGCCTGGCCTGAAGCAGCGGTGCCGCGTATGCGCGGATGCCGGTCCAGCGCCGCTATGGAAAGAATTGGCATGGCCAGCGCCATACCGATATTGAACAATGCTACCGGCAGGATGTTGTAGACGAAATGCGGCGGCAGGAAATAACAGACCAGCAGATTGCCCAACACCATCAGGCTCATCCAGGCATAGGCGATCTGGATCACTTTCCTGGACGACATGCGACCGGCAGCCCGCTTGGCCAGATAGGAGCCCAGCACCATGCCGAGGACGGTTGGGATAAACAGCCAGCCAAACTGGTATTCAGTCAGATTCAGGTGCTGGATCAGAAACACCGGGCTGGATAGCACATAGATGAAGAAACCGGAGAAATTGGCACCCAACGCAATGACTACAAGATTGAACTCACGATCGCTGTAAACGGTTTTATAGCTGCTCAACACACTTTTGGTGGAAAGCGGAATACGCTTCTCCGCCGGCATGGTCTCTGGCAAATATTTCATGGCAGCCCACAGCGACAATGCCGCATACGAGGCAAGGAATACGAAGATCGCCTGCCAGTGAATACCAAGCAACAGTCCGCCAATCACCGGTGCCACTGCCGGCGCGATTCCGAACAGCATCTGCACCGTGGCCATGACACGCTGAGCCTGTGCCCCCTCGAACAGATCGCGCACCATGGCACGTGCCACCACATTACCGGCACCGCCGCCTATGCCCTGCAACACGCGGAAGAACCACAACGTCTCGACGTTAGGTGCCAGTGCGCAACCGATGGAAGCGAAGACAAACAGGCCCAGACCCCACTTGATTGCGGAAATGCGCCCGATCGCATCCGAAATGGCACCATGCCACAGGGTCATCAAGGCATACGGCAGCAGGTAGAAAGTCAGGCTTTGCTGCACTTCTACCGTACTGGCCCCAAGGTCGCGTTCCAGCGCACCGAATGCCGGCAGATAGGTATCGATGGCGAAAGGCGCCAATGCCGCCAGGCTGGCAAGCACGAGAACCAATACTGTGTTGGATGACTTCATACAGAATTATCCGAAATAAAAAACGCGCCTTGCGGCGCGTCCTTATTATAGACCGAATCGTCTGACTGACTCAGGGCAAAGCATGAAACTCTTTGGTACGCTCTTCCAGTTCGCCGCTAATAACCTTCTTCGAATTCTTGTCATTGCGGAAAATGATCGGTTGCGCCTGCAGTTGCGGATTCTTCGCGTCCTCGATAGCCTTTTCAATGATGTGGTGATGCGGAGAAAGTGAACATACCGGGTCGGCTGTCTCAGCATCGCCGGTCAACAGGAAAGCCTGACAACGACAACCACCCAGATCCTTTTCCTTTTCAGCGCAGTTTCTGCATGGCTCTTTCATCCAGCTGTCACCACGGTATTTATTGAATGCCGGGGAATCCTTCCAGCTCCAGCCCAGTTCGTCATCCTTGACGTTAGGGAACTTCATGTTCGGCAAGACACGCGCAGAATGGCAAGGCAGCACATCGCCATTGGCCGTCACGATCATGAACACCTCGCCCCAGCCATTCATGCACTTCTTGGGCCTGTCGGCGAAGTAGTCAGGCACAACGAAAAAGACCTTCATCTTGCTACCGGACTTGGCGCGATATTCGTTGGTGATGCGTTCCGCTTCCTCGACCTGCTCCTTGCTCGGCATCAACTGGTTACGGTTGATCAGGGACCAGCCATAATACTGGGTGTTGGCCAGCTCGATATAATCGGCGCCCAAAGCCTCGGCCATCTCCAGAATCTCTTTCATGTGACCGATGTTGTAGCGATGAATGACCACATTCAACACCATGGGGTAACCATGGCTCTTGATCATGGCAGCCACCTTCTTCTTCAGCTCGAAGGTCTTGGTGTTGGTGATGAAATTGTTGATCTCTTCCGTGATGTCATGCATGGACAGCTGGATATGGTCCAGACCGCCATCCTTGAAGGCCTGGATACGTTTTTCTGTCAGGCCGACGCCGGAAGTGATGAGATTGCTGTAATAGCCGAGCTTGTGCGCCTCAGCCACGATCTCCTCAATATCGTCGCGCAACAACGGCTCACCGCCCGAGATACCGAGCTGAATTGCGCCCAGTTTGCGTGCCTCGCGCAATGTCTTGATCCACTGCTCGGTGCTCAGCTCGTTCTGCGTGTGCTTGTCGTAATCGGTCGGGTTATAGCAGAAGGCACAATGCAAAGGGCAGCGATAAGTGATCTCCGCCAGCAGCCACAAGGGCTGGGTGTGGGTCGCAGTGGCTGCGACACCATTGTTTTGTGCCTGCACTGTTTTCTGTACGACTGAATCACCTAACGAATTTTGCGTCATTTTTCTGTTCCTTAAACCTTGCGTATCCAGAATTTACCGGCAGCAAGTTCAAACATGCCAAGGATGTCATTCTCGATTTCTTCGGCATCCGGAAACGCAGCTTTCAGTTCAGCCACGATATCACCTACCGTCGCCTTTCCATTCACGCGTTTCAGGACTTCACCGGCACCACCATGAAGTTTGACCATGCCTTCGGGAAAAAGTATCACATAACTTTGCTGCGCTTCTTCCCACTGAAAACGGTGGTGCGGTGCCAGGGCATAAATATCGGTCATTTCAATCTTGCTGGTCATGGCATCAACTTAGCTGATTTGTACGACAGGCTGGCGCAGGTAATCACGGCCTTCAACCTTGATATCCGTACATGCCAGCATGATGGAGTCCGCCATCACCCACAACACGTCCAGCTTGAACTGCAGAATCTCCAGGGCACGTTCCTGCATCTCCCGGCTTTGACCGAAATAATCCAGGGTCACATGCAAGCCCTGCTCGACATCACGGCGAGCCTGAGTCAGACGGTTCTTGAAATACTGCATACCTTCCGGATTGATCCAGGGATACATATCTGGCCAGGAATCGATACGCTGCTGATGGATATGCGGCGCGAAAAGTTCAGTCAGGCTGGAACAGACCGACTCCTGCCATGGGCGCTGGCGGGCGAAATTGACATAGGCATCGACAGCAAACCTGGTGCCAGGAGCAACCAACTTGAGTGACATGACTTCTTCGCGACTCAAACCGACCGCAGCACCCAGATGAATCCATGCCTCGATACCACCCTCGCCGCCTTCGGCAATCTGGCCGCTGCCATCATGGTCAAAAATACGTTGTATCCAGCCGCGACGAAGTTCGCGATCCGGGCAGTTGGAGAGGATGGCGGCATCCTTGATAGGAATGGCAATCTGGTAATAGTAGCGGTTAGCCACCCAGCACTGCATCTGCTGCTGGGTCAGCTTGCCTTCGTACATCAACACATGGATCGGGTGATAGATGTGATAGCCCTTGCCCTTCTCCCGCAACTTTGCTTCGAACTCTTCTCTACTCCATGGTGCTTTCTTGTCTGCCATTTTTTCAATCCTTATAAAATAATATCCATACCGTCATACGAGACTTCGATGCCGTGACGGGTCAATTCAGCACGCTCTGCGGAATCTTCACGCAGAATCGGATTGGTGTTGTTGATGTGAATCAAAACCTTGCGCACATCACCGAATTTGTCGAGATCTTCGATCATACCGCCGGGGCCCGACTGCGGATTGTGGCCAATGCTGCGCGCGGTCTTGGTCATCAGTCCAAGGTCGATCATTTCGGTATCGGTCCAGAATGTACCATCAACCATGATGCAA
>PHCM01000174.1 GCA_002842255.1 Betaproteobacteria bacterium HGW-Betaproteobacteria-2
GCTCCCGTGCTGCCGTTCGACTTGCATGTGTAAAGCATTCCGCCAGCGTTCAATCTGAGCCAGGATCAAACTCTTCAGTTTAATTCCCAACTATTACTTGTGACCTTCTTGCGAAGGTCGGTTTAATCGCTTTGCTTTCACTCAAACGAATCTTAGGTATGTGCTTATAAATAAGCGTCGTACTTAAGTTCATTCAAAGTGCAAGACTTGTATCTTGAGTATCATCCGTCTGCAATCCAATTCAGCCTAAGCCAAACCAGACCATCTGGTGATTGCCTCATCTACAAGCACTCACACTTATCGATTGTTCAGGTTTTTAAAGAGCGGGTACTGCTACTTCTTTTGCTTCGTCACATCAGCAACGAGAGGGGCGCATTATACAGACACTGCCGTATCGGTCAAGGGGGATAATGCAACTTTTTATTTCCCGTCTTGCCGCTGCCCGCTTTGTTGTTGAAGCGAAGGCGCGCATTCTACCGAACAATAAAATTGGGTCAATAGCGATTTGCGCTTTTTTACAAATAAATTACATTTGACTCAGTTGATCGTGATGCGAGCGAATTTGCGCTTGCCCACCTGCGCTACCACCGTCACGCCCTTATCCAGGGCAAGAGCCTTGTCTGCCACCCTTTCACCATCCAGCTTGATGCCGCCCTGCTCGATTGCACGGAAAGCTTCCGAGGTGCTCGCCACCAGACTCGCCTGCTTGAGCATTTGCGCCACACCTATTGAGTCGCCTTCTATAGATAATGAAACTACTGGCACTTCATCCGGGATGCCACCCTTGGAGCGATTAACGAAATCTTCCAGCGCAGCCTCTGCAGCCTGCGTCGAATGGAAGCGCGCAACGATCTCCTGCGCAAAGCGTACTTTTACATCTCTCGGGTTGGCTCCTTCCGCGACTGATTGCTTCCAGACAGTAATGGTTTGCATTGTTTCGAACGACAGTAACTCTATATAGCGCCACATGAGCTCATCGGAAATCGACATGATCTTGCTGAATATCGTATTGGCCGGCTCAGCCACACCTATATAGTTACCCAGCGACTTGGACATCTTGTTGACGCCGTCCAGCCCCTCGAGCAAAGGCATGGTCAACACACACTGCTGACTTTGCCCGGCCTGCTTCTGCAGCTCACGCCCCATCAGCAGATTGAATTTCTGGTCTGTACCACCCAATTCAACGTCTGCTTTCAAGGCTACCGAGTCATATCCCTGCAACAAGGGATAGAGAAACTCATGGATGGCTATCGGCTGATTGGCTTTGTAGCGCTTGGTGAAATCATCGCGTTCCAGCATACGAGCCACCGTGTAACTCGCGGCCAGTTTCAACATGCCAGCCGCCCCCAGCTGATTCAGCCAGGTGGAATTGAACACAACCTCGGTCTGTTCCGGCTTGAGTATCTTGAACACCTGCGTCGCATAGGATTTGGCATTTTCCTGCACCTGCGCTTCCGTCAAAGGTGGACGCGTCACACTTTTGCCAGTCGGATCGCCAATCATGCCGGTGAAGTCACCGATCAGGAACAGGACATGGTGACCCATATCCTGAAACTGGCGCAGCTTATTCAGCAACACCGTATGCCCGAGATGCAGGTCCGGCGCCGTCGGATCAAAACCCGCCTTGACACGCAAGGGTTGACCTTTCTTAAGCTTTTCCACCAACTCCTGTTCTATCAGCAACTCATCACAACCGCGCTTAATCACGGCCAGATTTTCTGCTATATCCTGTTCTGTCATTAAAACCCTTTTCACCAACTTTTCGCCTATGTGTTCAACACTTTAAGCTTTTCTGTTACCATCGACGGCCGAAACCAGTAAATTTAGAGATTGCTCATGCTTACAAGCAAAACCAATATCTTAGCGCAAAAACTCAATTTGAAAGAACGCAAGCTGACATTACGTTGGCTACTAGCACTTTCAAGTTTGCCACTGTTTGGCATTTATGCAGCTTTTGCGATTGCGCCACAAACCGCGATAGAAGATATCGAGATCTCGACCGTCATCGAAGAAATCACCCTTCCCCAAGCTCTCCCGAATGAACTGCCGGCCCTGCAAACCGAAAATGGTTTTACATCCGAATCCTTTTGGCAAGTCGAACAGGTAAGACGCGACGACACACTAGCCAGCGTGCTGAATCGACTGAACATCAACAATCAGGATGCCATCACATTCCTGCGCTCGCATCCCGACGCATCGCCTCTTTCCACTCAGCTACGGCCGGGTCGTAGCATTCAGGCAGAAACCAACTCGCTGGGTGAGCTGATTCAGCTGGAATATGAAATCGACAGCGCCAATACTCTGATTGTCGAGCGCGCCGCAGACGGTTATCGCGCATACAAGAACGAGAGCGCACTGGAAACACTGCCAACCCTGAAATCGGCAGAAATCACCAGCTCGCTCTTCGCCGCTACCGATGCCGCCAACATCCCGGACCGGATCGCTATTCAAATGGCCGAGATTTTCTCCAGCGAGATCGACTTTCATACCGACTTGCGCAAGGGCGACCATTTTAATGTGGTCTACGAATCACAATACCGAGGCGGCCAACTGGTCAAAAGCGGGCTGGTACTGGCAGCCGAATTCACCAACCAGGGCAAAACGCATCGCGCCATCATGTACCGCAACCCTGAAGGACAGGTGAACTACTTCACACCGGAAGGTAAAAGCCTGCATAAATCCTTCCTGCGCTCACCGCTTGAGTTTTCCCGTATCAGCTCCGGATTCAGCATGGGCCGCTTCCACCCGGTACTGCAAAAAATGCGCGCACACAAAGGCGTCGATTTTGCCGCTCCCACAGGCACCCGCATCAAGGCCTCGTCTGATGGTGTCGTCAGCTTCGTAGGCGTGAAAGGCGGCTATGGCAACGCTGTCATTCTGAAACACCAGAATAACATGAGCACACTTTACGGCCATCTTTCCCGTTTCGCACCTGGTCTGCGCAAGGGACAAAAGGTGTCACAAGGCCAGATTATCGGAAATGTCGGCATGACCGGCTTGGCTACCGGCCCACATCTGCATTACGAATTACTGGTCAATGGCCGACACGTCGATCCAATGAAGGTCGCCCTGCCAACTGCGGCTTCGATTGCGCCGAAATACCGGGCCGACTTTTTTGCCCGTAGCACACCACTGATTGCTCAACTGGCGCTGCTGGGTGCAAACCGTGTTGCATCCATCGAATAACGGATTTCATACAGCAGACTTTTGCTGAGCAGATTGTGGATGGCGCCCTCTTTATAGGCTTGATGTCTGGCACAAGCCTCGATGGAGTGGACGCAGTACTGCTTGAAACCGTTGCGCACGAATATCGCGTAAGTCATTCCCACTTCAACGCATTCAGCCCGGAAATCCGGCAACAGCTGCTGGGCTTGCATCATAGCGGTGACAATGAACTCGAACGTGTCGCTGCCGTTGCCAATGCGCTGTCACATTTATATGCCGATACTGTTGTGCAATTGCTGGCAAAGGCTGGCATCAGAAATACCGCCGTCCAGGCCATAGGCTGCCATGGACAGACCATTCGACACCGGCCGGAAATCGGTTTTACCCTGCAAATCGGCAATCCCGCCCTGTTGGCAGAGCTGACAGGAATTACCGTGGTTGCCGATTTCCGGAGCCGCGATATCGCTGCAGGCGGACAAGGGGCGCCCCTTGTGCCCGCCTTCCATCAGGCAGTATTCCAGCATGCCTCCATCCATCGTGTCGTAATCAATATTGGCGGCATTGCCAATCTGACCAGCCTGCCAGTTAACGGTCAGCCAGTGTCCGGCTTCGACTCGGGCCCTGGCAACATGCTGATGGATGCCTGGATAGAAAGAATCAGGGGCCAGGCTTATGACAAGGACGGCTTGTGGGCTGGAGAAGGCAAGGTCATTGAGCCCTTGTTGCAGGAGCTGCTGACTGAACCGTTTTTTACGCTGAGCCCGCCCAAAAGTACTGGCAGGGATCTGTTCAGTCTTGCCTGGCTGATAAATAGAATCAGCAAGAACTACGCAGATGCTGACATCCAGCGCACATTGCTGGAACTGACAGCACAAACCATCGCCAATGCAGTTCGGCGATATTGCGTCG
>PHCM01000001.1 GCA_002842255.1 Betaproteobacteria bacterium HGW-Betaproteobacteria-2
CGGCAAAGTATGTTCGTCATCCGCCAACAGCTCTTCATAAAGCTTCTCTCCGGGACGCAGCCCGGTAAACAGGATACTGATCTCGTCCTCCTGCAAGCCGGATAGCTTGATCATGTCCCGCGCCAGATCGACGATACGCACCGGTTCACCCATATCCAGCACGAAGATATCGCCACCCTCGCCCATCAGGCCGGCCTGCATCACCAGCTGCGCCGCCTCCGGAATCGACATGAAATAGCGGGTGATCTCCGGATGCGTGATCGTCACCGGCCCGCCTTTCGCGATCTGTTCGCGGAACTTGGGAATCACGCTGCCGCTGCTGCCCAGCACATTGCCGAAGCGAACGATGACAAAGCGCGTGGCACCGGCATCCTTTGCCAAGTTTTCCTGCAAGCCCTGGCACACCATCTCCGCCAGACGCTTGCTGGCTCCCATGACATTGGTCGGATTCACCGCCTTATCAGTGGAAACCATGACGAATTTCTCAACGCCGGCCTCCTTACAGACCCTGGCCAGCGTAAAGGTTCCCGTCACATTATTGGCAAGCGCCTCTGCCACGTTCTGATGTTCCATCAACGGCACATGCTTGTAAGCTGCCGCATGGAATACAGCAGATGGCTGATAACGCTCCATGATCTGCTTCAGGCGTTTTTCATTCTTGATGTCGCCAACCAGATAAATCACCCTGGATTTCATATGTCGGCCGGCGAACTCCTGCTCCAACTGATAAAGAGCAAACTCAGACAAATCGTAACAAATCAGCATGGCCGGGTTGAATCGCACAATCTGCCTGCACAGTTCGGAGCCGATGGAGCCGCCTGCGCCGGTGACCATCACCACCTGATCTTCCAGAAACTCATGCATGCCGGCATCGTCCAGCTTCACCGGTTCGCGTCCGAGCAGATCCTCCACCTCGATTGGCCGGATCTGCGAAACACTGACCTTGCCGCTCATCAGGTCCTCGAATGAAGGTACAGTCAGCACAATCAAGCCGCATTTATTGGCAATTTCCACCGCACGCCTACGCGCTTGATGGGCAACTGAGGGCATCGCAACAATCACATGGCTGGCCGACATGCGCCTGGAAACTTCCGGCAGTTTCGCAATATCGGCAACGACTTTGACGCCCTGTATCTGACGCCCCTGCATTGCCCTGTCATCATCCAGTATGCCCACCACTCGCCACTCTTCGCTGCGTGCCAAGTCGCGCACCAGGCTGATGGCTGCCTCGCCAGCACCCAATACCAACACCGCCTTACCAAGCTTGTTGGTATTTCCATACAATTTATGTTCCTTCCATGCGCGGTAAAGAATGCGGCTGCCGCCCATCATCAGGATCAGCAGAATCGGATCAAGCAGCAAAATGGATCTGGGAACGACAACACCCGGCTGAAACATGAACAGCACTGCGGCAACGGCAAATGCCGAAAAGACAATCGCTTTGAATATCCGGTAAAGATCGGGCATGCTGGCAAAACGCCAGACACCTTGATACAAACCGAACATGACAAAGGCAAAAGCCTGTATCGGAACCACCCAGACAGCAGTGCTCCACATGGTTTCGACAAAACCGGGAGGAATCTGGAAATTGAATCTGAGCAGATACGCCAGCCACCAAGCCAACACAGCTGCAACGACATCATGCAGCCAGGCCGACGATGTGCGCCAACTGCGCAGGTTGATCAGCCTTGCGGGCAAAAAACGATAGGAATCTTTATTGGATGACATGTGGGCTGAGCGTTTACCTGTCAGGCAAGCTGGTTGTTATTGCGAAATGATAACAAAAACCAGGCATGCTCATGCAGATTTAGGGCTGCCTGCGTGCCCAAGCCCTGTCAATCAATACCATAATGACAGGATAAATCAGACCCCAACCAGCAATCACGGCAACTGCCGGCCAGCCCCTATAAGTCATGGCAAGGACACCACTGATGCCTGCTGCCAGCATCACACCATACTCCATCAGTGCAGTTTTCCTATGCCCCCAACCCATTTGCACCAGACGTTGATAATAATGGGATTTATGCGCCTGCCAGATCTTCTCCCGGCGCAGGATTCGCTTGAGCAAGGTGACGCTGGCATCCACGATAAACGGCGAAAACACCAGCAGCGGAAACCACTCTCGCCAGACACCCTGCTGCCAGCCAGCAATACCAATAGCTGCTGCAAGGAATCCCAGTGGGATCGAACCGGCATCACCCATGAAAATTTTCGCCGGGTGAAAATTGAAAACAAGGAAAGCCAGATTCGCGGCGGCGATAATTGTGCACAAAGCCGCCAGTTCAGGATTTCCAGCCAGGTAAGCCGCTGCCGCATAAGTACCAAACCCGAACAGCGCCATGCCGCCAGCCAAGCCGTCGGAACCATCCATGAAGTTATAGAGATTCACCATCCAGACCATGGCCAGCAATAGCAAAGGCATGGCCCAAAGCACGACATTCTGCGGATGAAGCGCAAGAAAGACTGCGCATACGATAATTTGCGCCAAAAAGCGCCAGCGTGCCTTCAGCCCGCGAATGTCATCGACGAGAGATACTGCAATCAATGCAGCCGGCAGCAAAAGCCATTCATATGAAACCCCAATGAACAACCAGGTCACCAGAATGCCAGCCATGATGGCCAGCCCGCCGGTTCTGGGAATGAAGCTGCTATGCAGGGAACGCTCGTTCGGCTTATCGATTGCCAGATACCTGAGTCTGGTGTTGAGTAAAACAAACAGACCCGTCAAGGTCAGCAAAAAACTGAAAACGCTATCGATCATTCTGCTGCCCTGCCCTATCATTCGATTGAAGAAACCAGTCTGCCGTCACTTGCAACCCCTGTTGCATTGAGTAAGGCGGCCGCCAGCCAAGCTCTTTTTCGATCTTGCTGCTACCAACCTCCAGAGATTGTGTGAGCCGGTCCACAGCGGAGGACTTACCTATCAAGCTTGCAAAAAAGCGCATAACAGAAAGCGGGAAAGGGAATACCCTGTCAGGACAGTGCATTGCAACCGCAATCGCTTTGACCAGCTGAGGTGTAGAAACGGCCTCCCCATCACTGACCAGATAAGTCTGCCCGGCAGCCGCAGGATGCGTCGCGCATGTAATCAGCGCATCCGTCAGATTACCCACGTAGATCATGCTGCGCCGGTTCCGGATCGAACCCAGCGGCAAAGGTAGCCGCTTGCTCACCAATTTCAGCAAACTATAAAAATTGGCTTTGACTCCAGAGCCGTATACCAAGGGCGGTCTTACGATCACGATTTCCATCCCGGTTTCACGGCCGATCTCATGCAACGCCTGTTCCGCCTGCCATTTCGACACTGCATACGGATCCTGCGGCTGAGGCCCATCGGCTTCGGTAAAAGGTTGGCTGCCAGTATATTCACCATTCACCTTGATGGAGCTAACGTAAACAAATCGACGGACCCCTGCCTTCGCCGCCTGCCTTGCGAGATTTACCGTGCCGTGCAGATTGACCGCCTGAAATGCGGCCAACGGGTCAGTCACGCTGTCATGCATGACGTGGACACGCGCAGCGAGATGAATGACCGCATCACAACCATCAAACGCCTCTGCAAAATCAGTATCAACTGAAATATCGTTTACCTGATAAAAACAACCGGTACTGCCGGTAGATTGCCTGCGCCCAACTTCCACAACAATATCGCCATGTAACTTAAGCCTTTCAACCAAGGCACGCCCGACAAAGCCCGATGCTCCTGTAAGCAAATACTTCATCTGATCAACCTCATCGCGCATTGACCCAGGTTTCAAATAACTGGTCCGCCTGCATGACGGGTATCACTTCAACATCACTTCTTGCCTGACCGGTCTCACCGCCGTAAATCACCCATGACTGCTTTAACTGATCGCCCAGCAGGGACTTCAATTGATACAAGTGCTTGAAGTAATCACGCGAAACCGTTTCGCCCGATTTTATTTCCGCGGCTAAAAGGCCACTGCCGGTTTCGCACAGCAAATCGACCTCCAGGCCACTGCTATCACGATAAAAATGAAAATTGGGGTGCGCCCCATGATTGAAGAATTTCTTGACGGCCTCGACCACGACCATATTTTCAAGCAAAGCCCCACGTAAAGGGTGGTTCATCAACTGCCCGGAGGAGCGAATACCCAGCAAATAACACACCAGACCAACATCATAAAAATAAAGCTTGGGCGTTTTTGTCAGGCGCTTATTCAGGTTGGCAAAATACGGAGGCAATTTGAATGCAATAAAACCCGTTTCAAGCAAAGACATCCAATGACTGATCGTAGTATGTGTCACACCGGCATCATTTGCCAGTTGTGAAAGATTAAGCAGCTGACCAACGCGTCCTGCAAGCAAACCCATGAACCGGGTAAACAGACCCAGATCACGCACTTGCATCATTGAACGCAAATCCCGCTGAATATAAGTCTCCACATAATCCGCCAGTGCTTGCGTAGGGTCGAGTCCGGCATCCAGTATGCGTGGATAAAACCCCCTGAACATCAAAGTATCGATATCTTCGCCGATAATTTCCGAACGTATTTCAGCTATGGAAAAAGGCAGAAGTCTCAACAGTGCGGTGCGGCCCGCCAATGACTGGCTGATCTGTTCACGCAGATGGAATTGCTGGCTGCCGGTCAGGATATAGCGTCCGGACTGCTTGTTATTATCGACATCCACCTGGATATAAGACAACAGGTCCGGCACATGCTGAACCTCATCCAGCAACGCCCCGCCGGGATATTGGCGCAAAAAACCGCGCGGATCTTCAGCTGCGAACTGCCGGATATCCGGAGCCTCAAGATTCACATACGGCAAATGTGCAAAAACCTCGCGGCAAAGTGTTGTTTTTCCACTTTGCCGGGGGCCAAGTATCGTCACCACGGGATATTGGCTGGCAAGCCGTATTAACAGTGGTTGTATATGCCGCGCAATCATCGGATCAACATTACAGCATATCTATGTAAATTGAAAGTTTAATTTTCAATTTACATAGATATGCTGTATAAGCCACTGGCTCCGGTTACGAGGATTCTGCTCATTTTCCGGACAAAAAACGACAAGCAGACAAGCGAAAAAAACGCAACATGCTGCCCAGATGCCACTTCAGGTAACGCAGCTTGCGGTGGCTGTCGCGTCTGGCGTCGTGCACCACCTCTGCCCCATTGCAATATACGACCGGCCATCCGGCCCGGCTTAACCTGGCGCAGATATCGGCATCCTCATAATAGAGAAAATAGCCTTCATCAAAACCGCCGACCTGGGCAAAGGCCTTTGAATCGAACAGCATGAACATCCCGGCGACCCAATCCGGCGTACCCGGCACGGCATCATCCGGATAAAGCGAGGCAGCACGATTACCAACAAGCTTTTTCAATACCGTGACCGGGCTCGGGAACGGCCGGGCGCTATCCTCCAGTCCACCTTCAGAATTGACGACTCGTGGTCCTGCCACGCCTGCACTCCGCCCCTGAATACAGCTTATCAATGCAGGCAAGGGATTATGTTTCAAGCGTATATCGGGATTGACCACACAGAAAAAAGCACTCTGACAATGTTTGAATGCAGCATTGTGATTCTCACCGAATCCCTTCCGCACATCATTCTCAATGATACGGATTGGCGCGGATGCCAGATGAAATGCGTGCTGCTCGGGCATGTTGCAGGTGATGATCACTTCTTTCAGCCAGTGACCAGCTTCACTTCCGTCGATATCCTGCAGCAATTGATCAACAAGCCCGGCCTGACCGTGACTCACGATGGAAATGGTAATGTCAGGACTCAAGCTGTTTACCTTGCTCTGATTTGAAATCGGATTTCAAATCGGTTTTAACGTCGGATTTCAACATGGTAAGCAATACGCCCCACAGGAAAAAAGTAATGATGCCCGGATAGGGTTGCTTGAGTGCCAGTTTGGTAAATCCAACAACCACAATGTGATATAGCACGATTAAAAACAGTCCAATCAGAACAGGAGATTTTTCTTTTGTAACCGCAAAACGGAAAACGGTATAAATCAACAAAAACACAATAGGGAATACAACAATCAACCCAAAATTGTAAACCAGATCCGAATAATAGTTGGTCGAGCGATCAAGCTCATGCCTCTCCATAGGCCATGCATGGCCAAAAATGATAATGGAAGGATTCTCAAGCGCATCCAGCCATTGGTGAAAAACGCTGCCGTCTTTCTGAATATCATCGTGAATGCTGACTCTGGATTGCTTTTCAACACGATCTGCCGGAGCCTCATAAGACTCTTCAATCGCAATGGTTTCAGTCTGCTGCCGAGCAGTGTTTTGCAAAAAGTTATAAGACAGGCTGCTGACTGCAATCATTACCAGCATGCCCAACATATAGCGCTGTTTGGAGCGCACACCGATGACCATGAAAATTGCAGCAAATACGCTCAAGCCGATCAGCGCCATCCTGGAATTCCCCGCCACCACATACACTGCCACTAATGGCGCCAGAAAAAGCAGCTGCTTTTTATGCGACTCGAACAATTCCAGGACAACCCAGGCAAAAATGGAGGCCATGACCAATGGCACAAAAAGCTCATGCTGGTAAATACTGAAAAGATACAGATTGTGCGTCAGCTCCAGTTTGCCCTGAAACCAGGTTGCCAGCAAATGTAGAGGGATAAAGGCCAGTAGGAAATTCAACATGGTCCGCGCAACAAGATTGCGGTTAAGCCAAGCTAGAGAAGCACCCAACAACAAAGCCGCCACGGGAAGAATGACCTGTACCAGTTGTATCAATTTGGCTGGCGAAGAACCTGTTACCAAGGCAGAGACACTCAGCAAAAAGAACAGCAGGGACAAGGTTACAATCGCAGGTTTGGAATTGGTAATCCCTTCATTAAAAAACACCAAGCCAAGATAACAAGCAAGCAATGAAAAAGGCAAAGGCACCAGCTGCAAAAATCCGCCTGAATCCAGCAAGCCCTCGGGGCTTTCACTCAAATAGATATCGCCCTGAATCTGAAAAAATATCGGTAAAACCAGCAGCACAGATGTCAATATCAACAAACGATGACGCTGCAATTGATTCAGGCCGGAAAGCTTGTCGCTTAAAACATAGAATCCCCAGGCCAGAGCCGCATTGAGCAGGTAGATAGAGGTCAGCCATTGCTGGCCGGTAATCGAATACATGATCGGCACCAGGCAAACCAGTACCAGATGCACCATGGTATCTGCACCCAACGTGTGGTCTTCGCGGAGCAGGTGCAAGCGCGACTGCTGCGCGAACAACATGATGACGCCGCCAATGATGGATAATCCGAGCGCTTGCTGAAATACCGTCTGCGAGAAGATGAATATACCGACACCGATCAAGGTCCACATCATCAGCGGCACCTTCAAGTAGAGCAATACATTCAGCCCTTTCCGCAACAGGCTCGGACCTACAATATTGGCAAACATGGTGCCGGCAAAACTGCCGATGGCAACCGCCGGGAACACCATACCGGCAAAGGTCTTGCCTGCAAGATCAACAACCAGCACGCGCAGGATATAATTCGAAATACCCATCACCGCAGTAGAGGCCGTATGCGCCTTGCCCATGCTCAGAATGTTGTAGCGCTCAGCACCAAGCAGGAATTTCAGGCTGTGCAGCAAGGGAGAAACGGCCCATGGCCAGATCAACCACAAACTACCAAAATAAAGAATCTCGAAAATAACCAGGGGAAACAATACGAACTGCAGCAACAAGCCGTTCCATGGCTGGTGCTGGCGCTCCAGTTCGGTGACATGAGGCTCTGCAAGCCACTCCGTGGCACGCCGAAGAATAAGCGCAGCAGCAAGCGCAGCGCTCACGTCAGTTACGGATATCGTGAGCAGGTAGGAAATGACCGCCAGCGGCAATACGGTAAGCAAGCGGAAATAGACAACATGCCGAGCCTGCATCCTTTCCGAAAGGATCATATGGCGGGCATCGCCCGAGAGCACGTAAAAGGTTGCGAGAACAGCCCCTTGCACAATAGCCACTTCAGCCGCCATGCTGTAGTTGCCGGTCAGGCCCAATACCATCAACAACCCGGACAGCGAATAGCTAAGGGTCATATAACCCAATAGACTACTTACAGCGCTATTCCGCATTAACATACCTTAGGTCGCCAACAATTTTTTCGCTTCGAGATAATGGACTACCGTCAGCAACTCCTGCTCTACATCCTGCTTGTCACTGCTCAGTACAATTTCCGGATTCAAAGGAGCTTCGTAGGGTGAATCAATGCCGGTAAAGTCTGTGATCTTCCCCTCGCGCGCCTTCTTGTATAGGCCCTTGGGATCGCGTTGCTCACAGACCGCGAGTGCGGCATCAAGATAAACTTCAATAAACTCATCCGCCGGGAACATCTCTCTCACCATATCCCGGTCAGATCTATAAGGCGATATAAACGCAGTGATCACGATCAAGCCCGCATCCACCATCAGCTTGGAAACTTCCCCGATACGACGAATATTTTCAACGCGCGACTTCTGGTCGAACCCCAAGTCCTTATTCAATCCATGTCTGACATTGTCACCATCAAGCATATATGAGTGATATCGCTGTTCATGAAAATAGGCATCCAAGGCATTGGCTAGTGTTGATTTTCCGGAACCAGATAGGCCAGTAAGCCAGATCACAAAGGGTTTCTGCTGCTTTAGACTAGCGCGATCCAGTTTGCTGACCTGCGTATTGTGCCAAACGATATTTTGCATATTCAAATTTCTCAAGCTTTCTTGATTTTTGGTCTGGCCTTTACTTAATAACACCGCGATGGGGCAGCAAATGCACTCGCGTTCATTTTATGAACGAATGTTATCAACAAGCCTAATTAAACGGCAACTGTTATTCCACCGCGTTACGCCGAATCATCAAACTTTCGTATAGCCGATATACTTTCTCTGCATTACGCGAGATATCAAAATACTGCTGAGACCATGCCCTGGCATTTTCACCAAGACGCTGCCGCAGTATTTCATCTGAAATCAGTCTAGCAAGAGCTTCAGCAATTAACTGAGGTTCAGGCCTCTCAATGACCAAACCCGTGACATCATGTTGAATGGCATCTTCTGGAGGTGTATCCATTGCCACTACACTAGGAATGCCAAAACAAGCCGCTTCGAACACGGGCCTGCCAGCAGCATTAAGATGAGAAGTAAAGCAAAGAATATCCATCTCAGGATAAATATCCCTCACATCCTCTACAAATCCTCTCAGCTCTACAACCACCTGCAACTGATACTTAACAACGAAGTCTTTAATCTCTCTTTCAACATCGGCACCAAAACCTAGCAGTTTCAATACGCACGCTTTTACCTGATTAGTCGTTCTTACATTCTCACCATAAATCAGCAATTTAAAATCAAGATGTTGTTCGGCAGACAGAATACGAACAGCCTCCAGCAACTCATAAACACCCTTCAGACGAAGAAGGTTACCCACGTAGCCAAGTGTGACCTTAGGGCGCACAGCATTCAGAGAAGATTGATTCTGTCCTGAGAGATTTAAGCCATTATGTATGACGATACAATCCAATTCGGCCGGTAACGAGCGTCTGACAGTCTGGTCGATGCATATCACAGCATCAGCATGTCGTCTTAAACATCTCAGCAAAAAACGCGTACGAATACCGTCATCATTGCGTTGCACCGAGCGTACATGCACCACTAACGGCACTTTGAATAGCCATTTGGCAAACATCCCCAATAGCAACACATTTGCCTCATTGGCATGTACCAATTCGAACTTTTGACCAGAGTATTTAAGCTTTAACAAGGCGAGTAATGAAAATGGCAAAAGGCAGAATTCACGCAGTAAAATAAGCCAACGCAATCCACGATAATGACCATACAAAGTATTATCGAATTGCATAAGACCTAATGGCACCTCGTGAGCCTCAAGCCCTGCACGTTTAAAACACTCTGCGGCGCGTCCTAGAGGACATATTACCGTTGCCTCTACACCGAAACCCCTCAATATTTCTGACATTTCGATGAGACTTTTAGCAGCTCCACCAAAAGCACGAGCAGGATATAGATAGAGAACTCGCATCAATAGACTTTAGTGATTCTAGAGGTACTGACTAACAATAAGTAAATTGGGGAAGTATGGAGGCCAGCCATTGGGATGGATTACTAATCTTTAAAATGGTTGTTGCAATGCAACTTGCAACTCCTCAGTGACGGTTTTCTGCTGCGCCTCGGTAATCCCAACCCATAAGGGCAACCTAATCAAATGTTCGGAGAGATAATCGGTGTTCTTCATATCACCACTCACCCTGCCAAACTTCATGCCTGCAGGTGATGAATGAAGCGGAACATAATGAAAAACAGCATTTACATTTGCCGACCTCAAATGCTTAAGCACATGGTCACGTTGTACGCCATCGGATAAGATCACGTAATACATGTGCGCATTCTGTTCACATTCATCAGGAATAATCGGTCTTCTAACCAGACCCGCGCGCTCCAGCGGCTCTAAAAGCTTGTGGTAAACCTGCCAAGCACTCAAGCGCTTTTGCGTAATTGCATCTGCCTCTTCAAGTTGCGCATAGAGGAATGCAGCTATCAACTCACCGGGCAAAAAGGATGAGCCAATGTCTTGCCATGTATATTTATCTACTTGCCCACGAAAAAACTGGCTGCGATTCGTCCCCTTTTCACGAATGATTTCTGCTCTCTCAGCAAAGCGCTCATCATTCACTAGTAGCGCACCACCTTCACCTGAAATCACATTCTTGGTCTCATGGAAGGAATAGGCACCCATGTGGCCGATAGCGCCCAGACTGCGTCCTTTGTATTTTGCCATTACCCCCTGCGCAGCATCTTCGATCACCAACAGCCCGTGTCGTTGAGCGATCTCCATGATTGTATCCATCTCGCATCCAACACCAGCATAATGGACGGGAACAATAGCCTTGGTCTTTGGCGTGATTGCCGCTTCAATCAGAGACTCATCAATATTCAGAGTGTCCTTGCGGATATCCACATATACAGGCACACCGCCACGCAATACAAAGGCATTGGCAGTGGAAACAAAAGTGTAAGAAGGCATGATGACCTCATCGCCTTGTTGTATATCAGCCAAAATAGCTGCCATTTCCAATGCAGCAGTACATGAATGGGTAAGCAAAGCTTTTTTTGATGCGGAATTCGTTTCCAACCAGTCATGACAACGCTTGGTAAATTGGCCATCGCCGGCCAGCATATGGTTGAAATTTGCTTCAGCAATGTAAAGCATTTCCTTACCCGTCATATATGGCTGATTAAATACCACTTTCATTTACTACACTCCATCACAATATGCGTATAGGGTAGCTTAATCAAATCAGAACGTACTGTAGTATGCACATCAGAAAAGACCTTTTTAGCTAATTGCTCATAAGCATATTGGGTGCGGACATACTTGCCGCGATCCTGAGATAAGAAGAATCTCGCTAGAATCGACTGCTCAGATGTGTAGCATCCATCAAAAGTAACCAATCGACCGGCTTTTACTAAGGCTGAATGAGCAATTTGGAATAAGGAGAGCGCTTCTTGATCATTTAAATGATGAAGCACTCCATGCGCAATAACGATGTCATAAGTATCTGCGGGAACTGTTGTGCCCGTTCCAACAGCCTCACAATAGAACTGGGCCCGATTACCGAAGCGACGACGTGCAGACTTTATGTAATCTGGGCTAATGTCAAAACCAGTGTAACGGACTTCAGGTAAATAATTCAGCATATCTCCTGGCCCACAACCGATATCAAGTATCCTTGCTCCTTCAAATGCACGAATATGTTGATCCACATAAAGCTGGCGAGTCTTATCGTTACCCACTAGGCCGCGAAAGAGGCTATATATGATTGGGGCAGAAAGTAAATTTTTTAGACTCATAACAAATGATTCTCCTTAATAGCCAATAGCAGTAGAGAACCGCCAAACTGTAAATTAGCTCCTGCATGTATCAAACCATTTTCGATACGGGAGCAAAACAAAAACAACTGATTTAATAGCGGTGAAATACGATATTCACCTTCTAGATCAGTTGACTTAGCAGAGTGCTGCCGTCGCCTAGAAAGATACATAAGCGGCAGAAGAAGACTTACAAACGAAGTAGTCTTAATTACAAGAAAGCCAGCATCAGAAACCTTCTTCTGAAGCTCGCCCCTAGTGTAACGCCGCTTGTGACATGCTACTTCATCCTTGTAACTCCATAGCCAAGGGTGCTGCGGTACAGTAATTATGATACCGCCACCAGGCTTGCATGCTGCATACATCTGCTCTAACACCTTACAATCTTCTTCGATATGTTCAATTACATCAAAAGCACAAACGACATCAAAGTGGTCGCGAATCGGTATATTACGTGCATCTATCTGTAGGAATTCCACCTCAGGCATTTGCTTACGCGCATACTTCAAGCCACTGGTGTTAATCTCAGTTCCATGCAATCTCGCAATTGGAAGAGCTTCCCGAATTGCCCTCAAGACTTGACCCGTGCCACAGCCAATCTCTAGGATTAGATCCGCTTGTGAGAAATATTTGCGTAACTGTTTCTTAATTAAAGAGTTCCGCCCTCGGAACCAAAAGTAGGTTCGCTCGAAACGACTTACAGTTTCGTAACGGGTAGGATCGTAGCCGTCTGACTGTTCAGAAAATTCTGGCGCAAAATTCGGTATTCCCTCTATCATTGGAGGTGAAAAGCCACAGGATGGGCACACCCACTTAGCACCTTCGAAGCTAGCGTTGCAATTTGTGCAGCGCTTCATAGATTAGCCTCCTTACTATAATGAAATCGATCATATTTATGTAATATTATTGCACCAACTATAGAGGCAAAAAGTAGAGGCAAAATGGCAAGCAACGCGGCGGCGGCGGCAACCTCAGCATTAACCCCCAATTGCTGCATGATCAAAACAAAAGCACCCTCTCTCACTCCTAAACCACCTATTGAAATAGGCAGACTAGCTACCAATACAGCCAGAGGGGCAGCGATTAGCACTGGAAGCAGATACATTCCAGGGCTGACTGCCCATGACATTAGGAAAAGGCAGATTGCCCAACTCAACTGAAACATCAAACCGAGACTGAAGCTACTCAGAGCAAGCTTTCGTAACCGTAGCAATTCACTCAAGCCATTTGAGAATCCAGTAAAGCCTCTTGCGCTGCGGCTACCGAGAAGTTCTACTAGCGGAGCTAAGCGATTAATTTGTCTAGATGCGATAACAATAATGAGTAGCACCAAGAAGCCACCAAATACAAATAGCATAATAGTCGGATCCATATCTCGAAGTGCTAGGACTCCAGAGGCAACAAGGGCCAAAGTGAGTAAGGCGAAAAGACCAAGCAGGCGGTCATAAACAACCGATGCTATTAGAAAGGACTTACGATCTGGATAGCTATCGAAGAGGAACATTGCTTTAATGACATCTCCAGTTGCCTGACCTGGGAGAAAATTACTCGAGAAAATACCAATCAAGTGCAACTTGTAAACAGAAATAGGGGGGAGATCAACCCCACCAATGAGCAGCACAAGCCTCCAGCGCTGAGAGGCTATTAATTGCCCGGCCAAGAACACAACCACGCCAATCAACACCCAAAATAGACTGGCTTTACCCACTGCATGAAAAACTTGTTCGGTGTTAGATAAACGTACTAAAAGGTAGATAGCAAATATTGCTACCAAAATTCTCAATAAATAGTTTAGGTTCATATCCGTCCAACAGGTGCTGGATGGGGTGAGTCTTGCTGGAACACCTCGGGGAATAGGAACAAGCCTGGCGCCTGCGGCGGATTTACATAATTATTAGCGGAAGCGAATTCACAGCGCTGCAACTCTAGCGTTTTGTTGGTATTGTTCATCTCATAATACTCTAAATAATTATGCCTAACTTGATATATATCTTCGACAAAATCTTCAATACTATCAACCGACCCTGTATTTATCGGCTCATACCCAAGCGCACGCATTTCTAGCATGGTGCAGGCCTCTATCAAGCTGATCTCATCATTGCGTAACAACGTTTTCCAACTCTCCACAGAAAATGCTTGTACACTGTGCTTGTCTTCGAAAGAAGAGTTGCCTTTCCACAACTGTCCACGATGATCCTTCAGAGGTTGATTAATCAAATCACTCAAGAAAGGAGATAACTCAAGCCACATCCGAATTTTTTCCAATTCCTCAGTGGGGTGAGCAACAAGATCTTCATACCGCAGCACATGCACAAGCGGATGTGTCTGGAATTTAAGCCAGTAAGCAGCACTCTTACGCCACAACCTAATGAGCATAAGTATTGGATATCGATCACCCACGCTATCTCGGTATCGTCCAAAGCTTGCAGATGCTATTACTGCACGAGGGTCACGAATAATTATTAAGCAACGCAAACCTTGAGCTACTAACGCTGACACATACTCTTCACATAGCACCTCCTTCGCTCCTATAAGTTTCGCCTCAGGCTTATAACGACTAGCAAGCGTATGATGAATCTCTGCATGCAAATCAATAAATGTTCCGCTCTCACAATGTAAGAGACCATCCAACTCTCTGGCACCTCCACCTTTCGCCTGTGTTGCAGATGCCATTAATGTAGCTACATCCACCTCACTGTAAACATATTCTTCTAACCACTGATTTAGCTGGCTACGTAGTTCGAGACTATCCTCCAGCCCGTCTCCTAAAGGCAAGAATCTGTTTATACCTTGAATATCCAGAAATCGCTGCTTACATTCCAGATAGAATTGATAAAAAGGCTGATAGCCGACAAATAATTGGGGGTGGTTAGTAAGGAGAGTCTGTATCAGAGTGGTTCCGGAGCGCAGCATACCAGTGATGAACAACTGAGCCATCACAAATATTCCTCGAAAATAGGGAATTGAGCTGCATTTGCATTTTCTTCAATTAGGCGGCCAATATATTCACCAAGTATGCCTATTGCAAATAGGATGTTACCTGATAGAAAAGAGATTAAAACTGCAAGAGAGGGCCAGCCAGAGGCAGATGTTCCTTGTAACAAGACTGAAGTAACAATAAAGAGTGCATAGCCCATACTAGCTATACTAACAATCAAGCCCCAAGCACTAACGAATCGCAATGGCATACGTGAATGATTTATTAGTAGGTAAGATGAGAGACCAAATAGCTTACGCAGGGTATAATTAGTCTTGCCGTAAGCTCGTAGCTGATGCTTAACGGGTACATTACAGATTCTATCTGTAGGCACAGCCTCCAGCATTAGCGCAGGGATATACACATGCGAGCCCTCGTAAGTTTTCATACCATCTACGACACGACGTGTCATAGCACGATAGCTGGAGAGTGCGAGACTTCTTGGCTTACCCAGTATAAAACTCACTAGAGCCTGAATTATGCGGCTAGCAATATTCCTAAATAGGCCATGTCGCTTACTGCCGCTGATTTTACCGATCACTAAATCATAACCCTCATCTAATTTAGCAAGGAAAACTGGAATCTCCTCTGGTTGATTCTGTAGGTCGTCGTCTAGAGTAAAAACAATGTCTCCTTTGGCGCGCTTTAATCCACAAAGCGTGGCATGATGTTGTCCAATATTTCGAGTAAACCGCACGAGCTTGACTCGTGAATCTTTCTGTCTCAAAGAGATCATATGTTCGAAGGTACCATCGTTGCTACCGTCATCTACTAGAATAATTTCCCATGTTTCGGTAATCTTATTTAGCACTTCACTGAGTCGAGTATAGAGTTCCTTCAAACCGTAGCCACTTCGAAACACTGGAATCACAACACTAAGACTGCGCTTCATACTATGTCCGTCCGGTTATATTTTTCATAAAACTCGGTGCCATCGCACCACAATTAAAAAGCAAGTCTAATATGCTTACTTGATGGAAGAAGTTCCCCCACAGTTGAGGGTATTCAGGATAGCCTTTGTAATCAAACCAAGTCAGCACAATCTTCTTATTATTGAATAAGTCCTCATCAATATAATCTCTTGCAGCAGGCCCTGAGATATACCCGCCCGCTCCAGCCTGAATACATAGATCCACTAGCTTTTCTGTTTTACCGTCTATTAAAGCGTAATCCCACGAATTGCTGATCTTTGTTCTAATACCTAGGTAGTTGCATATAGCCTCGATGAACGTACGATTCATCTGAGATAAGTAGCTATACTCTGCTGATAGATATAAAGGCTTTAACCATTCTTTAATCTCATCAAAATGAGGAGCTCGCCGATAATTCGCTTCTAATGTCTTCCAGTGCTTACTTTGCCACCTGGGATCCAAGGTTACATCTCGAATACGTCGATTAATACCCTGACCAACTGGAATTGTGAGCCACTGCAGCCCTTGTGGTGTTTTAATCTTGTTGCGATTGCGCCAATCGTTTTTTGTAAACTGCATATCGTCATACAAAATAAACTCATCCACGGCAGCAATCATGTCGAAATAGCCTTTCCATGGAATATAGTTGGATTGCAGGATGGCTACTTTTTTCATGATCTATTTCCCCTGGCCTGCTCACAGGCAAGGACTGCTCTTGAATGCTCTCTGATTGGTTTGAGTAGATATTGTTTTTGTGTCTGCTTTCGTCCACCGACTTCAGAAGGAACGATGAACTCGCCTACTACTTGATAATCAGTATCGATACTTGCATTAAAACTCATTAGTACATCAAAGGATATAGCTCTTGCCCCCAGTGGCTCGGTTATCAACCAAGCAGATGAGAGCCTAGAACAATCAACACTCCTAATCGCTTTTTTAACAAATTGATTGCTCCCAGGATAGCCCCCTAACAACCAAGACGCCCCTAAAGCCTCGGCACCAAGCATATATACAAGCCCCGGTGATTGGCCAGTCAAGTCGAGCAGAGGTGTTCCGGAAACCAAACCGGCATCTATCGCTTTAGTCCTCACTCCATCCACGTATTCACCAGTAGGCGCTGGTAACACTAAACTCGAACTTGAATATGTCAGCTGATATTGATTGTTTATCAAGGAGTGGGGTTGACGATATGGATTATCCAAACCAGTTCTTAGTAAAATTATTGCTAACAGCTGTACCGTGATGAGCAAAGAGTAGAGAACATTTCTATTTAGCTTTGTACTAAATGAAAGCACTAAAATTACACTGGCAACAAGCCAAAATATCAGGGATCTCGCCCCCACGTGAAAATAGTAGCTACCCGTTCCAAATGTATATATATACGGAATAGCTAGTGCTAAAAAAATCAAAGGCCAATTAAAGGCTTTTAACTTAGGATTACTCTCACCTTTGAGAATTGAAAACAGTAAAAAGATTACTGTTGCGAACGCCACAGACGCCATAACGATACTTTGGAATCTGGTCGCTGGAAGTGAATGCTCTCCAGAAACTAATACGTAAAAAGCATAGAGCAAAATTAAAAAAGAACTCGCAAGTGAAATGTTTTTGAATATGCGAATTCTGGACACGCTGAATAGATAAAGAATAGAGAACACCAATACAGAATACGCGAGAAATTCTTTAATCTCGGGATGTAGTTTTAGGCTATGTAATCGCCAAAAGTTGGAAACGTTTTTGGAGCCGAGCGTCTGGCTAAGTTCAAGACTAGATTTGATGGCATATATATACTCATGTACTGATCCAGAAATGACATAAGCGCCAATTAAAAACAAAGACATTGCGGCCAATGACGAGACCAGCAAACCTTTCCAATCTAGCTTCTTTGATATCCAAAAATATAGAATTAAAGCAATACTTAGCAATGCCAGAGAAGTTGGCTTAGCCATAAACACTAGCCAGGCTGCAACACCGAGTAATATCCAGTATTTATAAGCAGTATGGTCATCGTTTTTGTAAGTCAGCTTTAACACAGCCAAAAAACTCAACATCAAGGCTTGAAGGTTTAGAGTATTGTAATTTGGCGTTACTAGCCATGTGTCAAACACTATAAGGCTGCTCAGTGACAACCCTGCAGAAAGAGTTAGCCGATCACTTTTACTAACAGACGTATTAGGGTTTACTAACTCAAACACCGCGTTGAAAATTAAGGAGCCAAGTGTAAACGTGATAGCAAGATTGAATAGTCTAAGGAGCTGAAGATTTCCATCTACCAGCAGATAAAGTGGGTAATAAATGTATCCAAATTGTGTTGGAGCAACGCCTAGATTGAATGGATTCGATATCCAATTCAAATAGAACCCTTCATCTGTAAAATCAAACCCATACCCAGAAAAATAAGCCAAACTGCCGAGAACGCTAACTGTGAGCAATATTGAACAGATTGCCAGAGCTTTCCAGAAATTTTCTTCGGTCAGTAAATTCATTTGGTTGTAATCAAATCAATTTTGAATAAAGCTCAACTAGACGCTTTTCATAAAAGGACCAGTTGTTTTCTTCGATAAATTTTCGAGAGTTAAAACTAGCTTCTTTGATCTGCTCTGGACTTAATGAGCTAATTAGTCTGCCGATGTAGCTAGTATCCTCGGTTTCAGGTAACAGCCAGCCATTACGATATATATCTACAGACTTTCTTAATTCAGGGAACGGACTAACTAGCAGTGGCAAGCCAGCATTTGGAAATTCCCAAATTTTGTTAGGGGAGCAAAACCAATGATTCAGTCCAGTATTTTCGTAAGGAATTACACCTATCTCTCCACCAGCCGTCCACATAACTAGGTCTGATTGTGGCGCCGGAGGAACGAACTTAATAACATCACTGTGTCTAGCTGCACTTACCGAGGAATTTATAGATTTCGCTAATACTTTTAAAGTCTCCTCATATGACCCCCATCCCATCATCACTAGTACCCAATGATTGGGTAGATGCTCGGCGGACTTAACTAAAAAATCGAGTCCACGATGTTCTGAAAAGCCACCCTGATAGAGCAGTATGTGAACTTCACGACTTATGCCTGCTGCATCATGTAATCTTCCGTCGTATGGAATCCCTGGTGACAAGACTGCAGCATTCATGATTACTGCAGCTTTAGGTAATCTAGGATATTTATCAGCATACCAGGCGGCAATGCTATCGTTGATAGTGACAAAGCTATCTATATAGCTTTGAGAAAAATTATGAATCCTTTTAAATGACTTGAGCCTTGCTCCGTTTTCCAACAAGACTTGAGGCACTTCTTCATATATTTCGTGTGCATCATAGACAAGTTTGCACCGCAAAATAACTTTGGCAATAACGCCTAGAGGCAATGTATGAATATCATGGCAATGAATCACTGCAGGTCTTATCTTAATAAGTATTTTCAAAAATGGAGCTATCTTAAAAAGTTGCCAGAATGCTTTTGATATCTTTCTTAGCAAGCTAATTTGAGATGTATCAAGAGTGCTAGAATTATTAGCAAAACATACTCTGTACAACTTGACTAGATAGAAAAACATCAACACCACTAAAAAGAACTTAGTTGCTATAACTAAGGCTGATAAAACTGTTGTTTCATCATTGAAGCTAATGAAGCTCAAAGCTATTATTAGCGCCAACAACTTAAATAATAACTTTAGCGCTTTTTTTAAATCCTTTAGGGAGACTCTCTGTATTTTTACAACATTCTCATAGATTTCATTGCTTAAATTAAATTGTTGATCTGCAACACCAATCACTGTCACATCATATCCAGAATTTGCAAGACTTTTTGCTTGTTTTATAACTCTGGCATCTCTAGATACACTGTTAAAAACCACCGAGCATATTTTATTGTTTTGTTTCATTTTGACTACTTGTCTACTTTCAGAGCTGAATATTTAGTTAGATTGATATCGTGGGTACTATAAACATGCATTGAAGGCCACTTTTCTACATATGATTCCCACTTTTTGGTGTATTGATAGAAGACTTGCGAGTTTGTAATTTCTGCAAGTTTCTGAAGATTCATTATGTGAATAAAATGGTATGCATTGTAGAACTCATCTCCATATTTCTTCTTAAAATTTGTTGGGTAAGCAACTAGTTCAGCTTTTTCCCAGGGGATATCTATAATCAATCTAGCATTCGGCTCAATCAGATTATAGGTACCCAAATCGAGCCAATCTTTAGTTGGCATTGATGTTGAGAGCGGCGAGTAGTCGCCATTTGCGATCTCTAGATTTACAACAGCTGGACTTTTATTATTAAAAACGAGCTCTACCTTATTCACCTCTGGGTATGGAACTCTACTCAAAACAACGTTGATTAACTGCCTTTTACCTTTCGGTTTATTCAAGTGGCTTCGCCACCGATCCTTACCTTTTAAATCAAGTTTGTACTCACCTTCCCCGGGAACAATTACACTTCCATCGGTAACTTCTAACTTCTTTTCGTTAAAGTTCGTACGAATATATACAAAGCCTGTAAGTTGTCGAGTATTTGCAAGACTCTCGACATCGTAAAGACCAAGCATTCGCTCAAGCGGTGCTATGTTTTGGTTAAAAAGATCAATCGCTGCTTTCGATCCAGTAAGTTGCGAGTACCAGTAGATATTTAGAACCGCAGTCGTCCAGCCGTTAAGGATGTAACTAGGCACTTGTGAAGGCCATTCTTCTAGTGCAATTCCATCATGAAGCGTTTTTGCCACCCCACCCTGCTCCACTGGTATCTTCAAACTTAGCAAGACTTTTTCCGCCGAGTCTAAATAATAATTATTGCCAGTAATTTTCCATAACATCCCTAATACATAGAGCCATTGTGCCTGTGTTAATGCGCTGTAATGATCATCTTTCTTGGTACTAATGCCGTTCCCCGCCCTGTACATAAAGACCAACGAGCCAGATAAATTATCCATTCTAGCAATACCGGCTCTAGCAACTCGTTCTGATGCTTCAAGGTATATTTCACCACCGCCATTTTCATAAAGCCTTAAAAAATCTCTAATGACATGGGGGCCATAAATTGGGTGAGCAACCAATCCTTGGTCAGTCATTTTTCCAGGATAGCCATCAGGTAGATAAGCAAGTTTGTAAGCTTCATAAACTTGCTTCCTATCTTCCGACGGTGGTGGCATATTTGGCTTTGGATAATCATCTACAGATTTCGTGATACCAAAAAAAAGCAAAACAAGAATCAGGCTAAATCCGATAAAAACGAGTCTCATATAAGATATATCTTTCAATTAGAGTAGAACATCTGTATCTGAGGAATTTACGTTGTATTTATATGAACTTTTACTAAGCATATGATTAATATTCGAACCACTATCTGCTTTAGATAGCCAGGAATAGACTTCTTTATAGCGATAAACAGTAGGATAGAATCTTCCGAATAGCGCCCCAATAGCGAGCACATTTGAAAGTTGAGAAAAAGCCATAATGAGTGCTACTAGGTACACGAGAAACTCACCGGCATTTACCTCGTTGGTTAATACCCCACTAAAAATTGTTACCATCGCAAGCACAGAGATCGTCAAAATAGATGCAAAATATCTAGTTCTTTCTGCAGCAATTAAGCTACCTAAAGTTTTATCCAATCGTTGGGTAATGGCTGAGTCATTCGAACCCGCCAGCGCATTAATGTGGTAATCAGAACCATGAATCACATTGTCCACTCTCTGTTCTATCTCCTTGGATGAAGCTAAAGCTAAAACTTCCGCATCATAGTCACTACCCGAAGCAACTTTTGCAGAAACCAATAACAACATGACTCCTAAAGGAACAGCAATAAAAAAAATGAGTGTCGTAATAATGGGATGAATATAAAACGCAACTAGTGAAAAGGTAGAAAAGCGCATCACTGGTAAGATTCCATTCGTGACTAGCCTTGTAAAAGCCCCCATCCTCTGAGCATTTTTTAGCACAGCTGTTATGGGTGTGCTTTTTATTTCGCTTGAATCGACACTTAAGCCACGTCGAATTGCACTAGATAGGGCATTCAGGAGCTGATTGGACACAAATATTTGATATCTGCGCCAAAGTCCAAGCGTGAGATTAGCTTGTAAAAATACAAATGTTGCTGACGCAATTAACCCACAAAGAATTAATAAAAATAAAAGCCACTCTAGACTAATCTCAATATTAAGTTGGAGAAAAATTTCGTACAGATTTTTTAGATTCTCTGATTTAGATATCAGGCTATTGATAACCAATAATATGCTACCTTGGATTGAAGCAGCGCCCAATCCCAAAAGCATAATCACCAATAGTCGAATTTTGTATCTAAATACAAAATCCTCTATAAACCAAAGAACTGTTGACAGTACTCCCCTAGAAATAATGCTGTTAATCCAAGAAAAAGATTTATCAATAATATTCAAATCGTCTTCACCAATTCATTCAGGATTCTTTCCGAAGCAGTTCCATCACCATAAGGCCTCAAACTATTGCTAGCTAGCTTTCTACATGTGGCCGCATCAATAATCTTTTCTGCCGATGCACCAACCAAGATATTCCAGCCCATATCTACAGTCTCCACCCACTCGGTCTCATCGCGCATGGTGATACATGGCACCCCATAGAAAAAGGCTTCCTTTTGCACACCACCAGAATCGGTCAATATGACAGCGGCAGATTGTTCCAGAGCCACCATGTCGAGAAATGCCAAAGGCTCAACAACAAGAAGCTGATCAAGGTAGGCCTGTAGACCATGCTGATCGACGATTTTTCTTGTTCTAGGATGGAGAGGAAGCACAACAGGCATATGTTTGGAAATGGCTGACAAGCCTTTTAGTATCTCAGTCAGCCTTGCAAGGTCATCAGTATTTTCAGCGCGATGACAAGTCGCAAGTGCATATCCACCATCCACTAGATTCAGCTGCTCTTTGATCTGACTGCGCTCCATCGCAACATGTTTATAGAAGAGCGCGACGTCGTACATCACATCGCCAACGTTGTGCACACCTTGTGTGACGCCTTCAGCCTTGAGGTTATCAACTGCCGTTTGCGTTGGGCAGAATAACTTGGTTGAAACGCGATCTGAAAGTATGCGATTCACTTCCTCAGGCATGCGCATGTTAAATGAGCGTAAACCAGCCTCGACATGAGCTACAGGAATATGGAGTTTTGCCGCAGCTAGAGCACCTGCAAGCGTCGAATTGGTATCACCATATATCAGCACCCAATCAGGACGCTCGGCGAGCAGTATTTTCTCTATGCCTTCCAGCATCCTGCCCGTCATCTCGCCGTGTTGTCCCCCAGAGATTTCGAGGTTAAAGACAGGTTCCGGGATATCTAGATCCTCAAAAAATACTTTAGACATATTCGGGTCATAGTGTTGCCCGGTATGCACCAGCTTTTCTTGAATCTGATCTTGATAGCTATCCCGAATTACTCTCGAAACCGCGGCGGCTTTAATGAATTGTGGGCGAGCGCCCACAACGGTAATAATCTTTTGCATCAGACACTCACTGCTTTTTTTAGGGCGCTGACGATTTTGCGCTGTGTTTCAGAATCCATATAGGGATGCATTGGTAGACTCATTACACGTTTGGCGATA
>PHCM01000175.1 GCA_002842255.1 Betaproteobacteria bacterium HGW-Betaproteobacteria-2
GATCAAGGAATTCGAGCGCGAATACGAGATGAATTTCGCTGTCAGCCGCAAGGATATCGGACGTTTCCGCGTCAATGTCTTCCGTCAGCGCGGCGAGGTTGGCATGGTCATCCGCCACATCAAGACCGATATTCCTTCGTTTGAAACCCTGGGTCTGCCGCCGATCCTGAAAGAACTGATCATGCGCAAACGTGGCCTGCTGCTGGTAGTTGGTGCCACCGGCTCAGGCAAATCCACCACGCTGGCCTCCATGATCGACTACCGCAACACCAACAGCACCGGTCATATCGTCACCATCGAGGACCCGATCGAATTCGTCCACCCGCACAAGAAATCCGTCGTCGACCAGCGCGAAGTCGGCATCGACACCTTGTCTTTCGACAACGCGCTGAAGAACGCCATGCGTCAGGCGCCGGACGTGATCCTGATCGGCGAAGTGCGCGACATGGACGGCATGAAACAGGCCATGGCCTACGCCGAAACCGGCCACCTGTGCCTGGCGACACTGCATGCGAACAACGCCAACCAGGCGCTGGAGCGCATCATCTCCTTCTTCCCGCAGGATGCAAAGGCAGGCCTGCTGCTGGGCCTGTCGCTCAATATGGTCGGCATCATCTCGCAACGCCTGATTCCCGGCACGAAGGCCAAGCGGGTCGCTGCCATGGAGGTCATGATCAACACACCTTACATCGCAGAACTGATCCAGAAGCAGAAGATCGAGGAAATCAAGGAGATCATGGCCGACAACAACGACATCGGCATGAACACCTTTGACCAGTCCCTGTTCAAGCTCTTCAGCGCCGGCAAGATCGACCAGGAAAACGCCTTGAGTTATGCAGACTCCCGTAACGACCTCTCGCTGAAGATGCGGCTGGCGGCGGAGGGTTCGAAAAGCACCAGCGATGGTGGTAGCGGCGGATTTGGCACGATCATCGGCTAATCCCGAACTTTCCGGGCTGCCGGAATTTTCGCCGCGATCAGTGGTCTTTCTGAGGTAGCTCACTACATCGGGAGTCACTCATGCCTGCGCTTCTACTGGCATCACTACTGATCATTTTCAGCACGTCAGCGCATGCGCAGGTCTACAAGTGCAAAAACGCCGAGAATCAGATCATCTATTCAGACACCCCTTGCTTGCCGGGCAGTCAGGAGATCGCGACTGACATCGGCACTCTGCAACCGGGAAACGCAGATCCGGATGCCGCGGCAGGCATCTTGCGCCAGCTGGATGCTGCCGTTAAATCGGCGATTGCCGCCAACGACATGACACGGGCAAACGCTCTCGCGACGACAGAAAAACACCGGGAATGGATTACAGCAGCGATCAGGGAACAGGCTCAGCAGCCGGGAAAATCACCGGCTGAACTGCAAGCGCAAAAGGCATCCTCATCCGAGTGCGCGACAGCCAAACGCAATCTGGAGGCCGAAGCCAATGCCCGAGCCAGCAACCCCGAAGTATTGAGCGCCAGAAAAAGTCTGATGTATGCCGCCTGTGGTATTGTAGAGCCGGTTATTATCGAGCGGCAGACACCAGCCACCATGCTCTATAATTACCCTTATCGTCCGCGCGCCCCTTACTGGGACCAGCAGCACCAACGACACCCGGAGAGAAAACGCGGGCCATACACAAACAAACCGGATTACAAAGAGCCAGTCACAAAAGAGCCCGGCAGGCCGGAACAGAAGAAATCAACAATCAAACTGCCCATAAAGAACCAACAGAAAAACAACACAGGTATCACAAGCAACTTGCAAGCTGATATCAGCTATCGGGGAACATCAAACGTCCGTGCCAGTCTAATACGGATAAACTACTAACTAGATCAAGAAAGGTTTTATCATGAACACAAAACTTAAAGTAAGCGCCATCGCCCTCGCATTGGCACTGGGCGGCTGCGCCAACATGACGGAAACCCAGAAAGGCACCGCCAAGGGTGCTGCCATTGGCGCTGGTGCAGGTGCTGTGGTCGGCGCAGTAGCAGGCGGTAAAAAAGGTGCCCTGATTGGCGCAGGCGTAGGTGCCGCTGGCGGTGCGATCGCCGGCAACGTCTGGTCCAAGCGTATGGAAGCGCAGAAACAGGAAATGGAGCAAGCTACTGCAGGCACTGGCGTAGCCGTGACCCAGACCGAGGACAACCGTCTGAAACTGGAAATCCCGAGCGACATCTCCTTCGATACCGGCCGTGCCGACATCAAGTCCAACTTCCGGCCGATTCTTGACAAGTTCGCGACCAGCCTGGCGCAGAATCCGGCCACCACAGTGACCATCATCGGTCACACCGACAGCACCGGCACCGATGCCATCAATAACCCGCTGTCGATCAATCGTGCCGCCAGCACACGTGATTACATCACGGCACGTGGCGTTGCGGTCAGCCGCATCAGCATCGATGGCCGCGGTTCGCGCGAGCCGGTCGCCAGCAATGATACCGTGCAAGGCCGAGCCATGAACCGTCGCGTCGAGATTTACGTGGCAGAACCTGCTCCCGCCAATTAATCGTCGGGCGTAAACACGCAACAAATAAAAAAGCCGACACATGGTCGGCTTTTTTATTACCTGCAGATCGTTCAAACCTGATGCTGATCGCTCATCCTCGATGCCACGACTGCGGCAACAATAATCAGGGCTCCGCCGAACCATTCACGCAAAGACAAAGCCTCATTCGCCCAATAATAGGATGCGACGGCAGCCACCACCAGCTCGAACAGAAAAATCACCGCCGCGCGCGTCACCGGAATCACGGTCAGACCGAACTGCACGAGCAGGGTCGCCGCCATCAATATCAGCGCAATCAACCCCATTAACAACCAATGCTGGAGCGTCAGCACCTCCAGTGCCGGCAAGGGTATGCTCTGGAATGGCAGCATGACGCCAGCCACAACGATCACACCGAGCCAGACCGCCATCGACTTCACACGCAGACTCAAATGACTGGAACGGCGCGTGATGACGTTGGTCAGCGCGAATGCCAAGCCGGAAGAAAGCGCCAGCCACTCTGCATCGTTACGCGGCATGGGCAGCGCACCGGGTTGCCAGAGCATGATGTAGGCACCGACCAGCGAGGTGACGATGACCAGCAGGCCATTGAGCCCAACCCGCTCCTTCAGCCAGAAATGCGCGAGTATCAGCGTCCACAGGGGCGAAAGATAGAACAGCAGCATGACGCGCATGACTTCGCCGTCGATAATGGCGATGACATAACTGAGATTGGTCCAGCCGGCAGCCAGCGCCAGCCAGTATGCGCTCTGCGGCAATCTGAAAATCCCGCGCCAGTGTCGGGCAAAGATCAGCGCGCCGATGAAGGCCGCTATCGAGTAGGTATAAAAGCTGGAAGAGACGCCGGAGACGCCTGCTTCCTGCATCAGCCGGTAGGGATACCAGATGACGCCCCAGCAGGCGGCACCGAAAAGCAGGCCGGATACGGCAATTTGATGTCGATGATGTTGCATTTATGGTTTTGTACTCTTGACGCTCAATTTATAATGTCTGCATGAACCCTAATCTGAACAAGCTGCAACCCTACCCGTTCCAACGTCTGCGCGACCTGTTTGCGGGCACCACTCCCAACCCGGACTACAAGCCGATCAACCTGTCGATCGGTGAACCCAAGCATGCGACACCGGCCCTGATCAAGGATGCCCTGGTCAGCAATCTGGCCGGGCTGGCGAATTATCCCACGACTGCCGGCATTCCCGCGCTGCGCGAGGCGATTTCTGCCTGGCTGGCACGTCGCTACAACATTCCGGCATTGAATGCAGAAAAAGAGATCGTGCCGGTCAACGGCAGCCGCGAAGCGCTGTTCGCCTTTGCCCAGGCTGTGATCGATGACAGCCGCCCTGCCCCTGTCATCATCTCGCCCAACCCGTTCTACCAGATCTACGAAGGCGCGGCCCTGCTGGCCGGGGCCGAGCCTTATTTCCTCAACAACCTGCCAGAAAACGACTTCCACATGGATTTCGACAGCGTGCCGGAATCCGTCTTGCAGCGCACGCAACTAGTCTACCTGTGTTCGCCTGGCAACCCGACCGGCAAGATCATGTCGCTGGAGCAG
>PHCM01000176.1 GCA_002842255.1 Betaproteobacteria bacterium HGW-Betaproteobacteria-2
AGCCAAGGCGGAAGCTGCGCCTAAACGTCCGGTCGGCCGTCCACGCGATACGCTGATGGAGACCGTGGCGAAAACTGCAGCCCGTACCGTTGGCTCTGAACTCGGCAGGCGGCTGATACGCGGGGTGCTTGGCTCATTGCTGGGTGGCAGGAAGTAGCGGCGGTTCTATGGCAACACCGAAGAAAAACAAGCTAGAGCCGGCTGAAATCGCGCGTGAGACGATCAAACGCATGGCGCTGCAACGCATTGCGCCAACACCGGACAATTACAGGCGCATTTATAACGAAGTTGCCGAACTTCCCACGTTGGAACCGCTTGAGGACGCACTGAATCGCGCACTCAAGGAGCTGCCACGTGAGACTGCCGAGAGCAGCAAATGGATAGGCGCGTGGGAAAAACTGCTCGCCAGCCGTAATTGGAAGGCCTTGCCGGCAATGCTTGGCGCGGAGATGCAAGATAAAGTGGCGCAAGCCAGGCAATGGCCCGATGCGATTCGAGACCTGTTGCGTGCATGGGATGCAAAACAGACCAGCCTGACCCCGCAAAGAAAAAAAGAAACATTGGAGCGCGTGCTGATTAATTTTGGCAGCGACCCTCAGTTGCCTGAAAAGCTGCAAGCCATGACTAAAAGCTGGTCTGGCTATGCAGGCAACAGCTCGGAGTTGATCGATGTCGGAGGTGTGGCAGAGAATAAAGCCGAGATCATGGAATCCAGTGAGCTGAACAAGCCACCCTTGCCATTAAGCCCGCGATTGGCTGCCTTGCAGGAAAATATTAATACCTTGCAAGGGATGCTCAGGCAATCATTGAGAAACGGGCTGATTCCCAGACTTGAAGGCTACCCCGAGCTGCAACAGGAGGCTGGCGAGATATTCGCCCTATCGGACAAGGCCGTCAAAAACGAGGACTGGCAATTACTGGCGCGGCAACTCAAAACCTTGATCGGCAGAGTTGAACTGATCGGTATTGAAGAGCAGGAGATCAAGCATGACCTGCTGGCATTGCTTAAATTGCTGGTCGATAACATAGGCGAGCTGGTTTCCGATGACCAGTGGCTGCGTGGCCAGATAGCCGTGGTGCAGACCATTATCTCCAGCCCGCTTGAGAAGGCGCTGATCAAGGACGCGGAAAAAAGCCTGAAAGAGGTGATCTTCAAGCAGGGGGTACTGAAACATAGCCTGACTGAAGCAAAGAATAATTTTAAACAGATGGTCGCGACTTTTATCGAGCGGCTGGGGACAATATCCGATTCGACAGGCTCTTATCACAGCAAAGTCGAGGCCTATAACCAGAAGCTCTCAAGTACTGACGACATCATCCAGATTGGCGCCTTGGTCGAGAACCTGATGCAGGATACCCATGAAATGCAGACAAACCTTTTACGTTCGCAAGAGGTATTGATCGAGCAGCGCAACAAGGTGGAAGCTACCGAGGAGCGCATCAGGCGGTTGGAGCTGGAGCTCACGGAACTGAGTGAGAAAATACGTATCGACCAGTTGACCGGGACGCTCAACCGGCGCGGCCTGGAAGAGGCGTTTACACAAGAAATCGCGCGTGCGCAGCGGGGCGAAACGGATTTGAGTGTGGTCCTGCTGGATATCGATAATTTCAAGCGTCTGAACGACACTTATGGGCATGAAGCTGGTGATTCTGCGTTGCAGTATCTGGCTAACACCGTCAAGGAAGCCGTACGCCCGATTGACGTAGTGGCACGTTTCGGTGGTGAGGAGTTCGT
The DNA here is from genome assembly GCA_002842255.1 of Betaproteobacteria bacterium HGW-Betaproteobacteria-2. Taxonomy (GTDB): domain Bacteria; phylum Pseudomonadota; class Gammaproteobacteria; order Burkholderiales; family Methylophilaceae; genus UBA6140. Next base: position 1,736 of record PHCM01000176.1, read on the forward strand.
GATTCTGTTGCCGAACACCAAAGTCAAAGAGGCGGTTGGCCTGGTGACCAGGCTGCAACGGGAACTGACAAAAAAGATCTTCCTGCATAACAATGAACGCCTGTTGATTACCTTCAGCGCAGGCATATCCCTGTTCAGGATGAATGAAGAGCAGGAAGTAGTGCTGCATCGAGCAGATCAGGCCATGTACCTGGCGAAATCCACCGGTAAAAATCGCGTGCTGACGGAAGACGATCTGATGCGCGCCAGGAAAAACCTGCAAAGTTCGATTTGAGCCGTATGCAAACCATCCAGCAATCCGGTCTGGCAGAACAGACCCTCAATAAATCGCGGTTCGTCGCGTTCGCCGCACATTGCGCAAACGAGAGGGAAGTGGTGCAGATGCTGAGAAAGCTGGCGTCCGAGCATCCGCATGCGCACCATCTGGCTTTTGCCTTTCAGCTAAAAACGCCGGACGGCTTGGTGCAGCGCATGAATGATGCCGGCGAACCTTCCGGCACCGCTGGCAGGCCGATATTGCAGCACATTGAAGGGCAAAAGCTGCTCAATGTTTGCGTTGGGGTGATTCGCTATTACGGTGGCATCAACCTGGGTACCGGCGGCTTGGCGCGGGCTTATGGCGGTACGGCCAAGCTGGCGCTGGATGCGACAAGGCGCGTGCCTTTTGTCGAGATGGGGGAAGTCCGGCTGGAGATGGATTACGCCAGTTTCGACAGCTTCAGCCGTGAGCTGGAGAAGATCAACGGCAGGATTCTGGACAAGCAGTTCGATGCCAATGTCACGGTGCTGGCCTCGGTACCGGCAAAGGACATCGAAGCGTTGCAGGGCAAGTATCAGCTTCGCAAGGCTGGATAAAACCTAAGGAAGCACTGATTAAATGAGCGAGTGGGATGAAGTGCAACCGCAAGGATCATGTCCGTCAAGTACCCGCTCCTGCGTCGCGACCTTGACGCCACAAGGCGCCCGCGCAACCATTTAATCAGCGTTTCCTTAACCTTTTGCATCAGTGCGCTTGTTCTTGGCTTTGAACTTCGCCCCGACATGCACCTGATGGCGTTTTTGCGCCAGCTCAATCTGCTTCTGGCGTTCTGCCAGTGCGCGTTTCTTATCTTCACTGACCTTGCCGTGGCAATGCGGGCAGCTGATGCCCTGTTCGAACAGGGGTGATTGCCTTTCCTCGGCGCTGAGCGGATGGCGGCAGGCACGGCAGAACTGGTAATCGCCGGGCTTCAAGCCGTGGCCGACCGAGACCCGCTCATCGAAGACGAAGCATTCGCCTTGCCACATGGATTGTTCTTCCGACACGGTTTCCAGGTATTTGAGGATGCCACCCTGCAAGTGGTAGACATCATCGAAACCGAGGCTGCGCATGTAGGCCGTGGATTTTTCGCAGCGGATACCGCCGGTGCAGAACATGGCGACCTTGGGTTTTTCCTTGAGGCTTGGATTTTGCGCTACCCAGAATGGCAGCTCGGAAAAGCTGTGGGTCTTTGGATTGACGGCGCCCTTGAAGGTGCCGATGCCGACTTCGTAATCATTGCGGGTGTCGATCAGGATGACGTCCGGGTCGCTGATCAGTGCGTTCCAGTCTTCCGGTTTGACATAGGTGCCAGCCATTTCGCTGGGTTTCACCTCCGGTACGCCGAGCGTGACGATTTCCTTTTTCAGCCTGACCTTGAGCCGGTAGAAGGGCTTTTTATCCGACCAGGACTCCTTGTGTTCCATATCCGCCAGCCGCCCCTTGAAAATATCTGCAGTGCGCAGGTATTCCAACACCGCGCGGATATCCTCTTCCATGCCGGCGATGGTACCGTTGATGCCTTCTTCAGCCAGCAGCAGGGTGCCGGTGATGTCGTGGGATTCGCAGAAGGCCAGCAGCGGTTCTCGCAGTTCCTTGTAGTCGGGCAGGGAGACGAACTTGTAGAGCGCGGCGGTCAGATAACGGGGCATAAGGTCGGCAGTACAGTTCTGTAATGATGGCGGCTTGGGTTGTTGAGCTGGTGATCGACTGTTATAGATCATCAAGTCTGATGTCGGCTTCCCAGGCATTGCCGTAGACCTTGCCGTTACGCGACATGATCAGCATCTGGTACATGCAGGTGAACCACATGAAGGCGGATGCAAGACTATAGCCAAAGCCGCCGATAATGGTGAACCAGGCGAATCCCGGGTGCCACTTGGTCAGCCACCAGGAGAAGACGTCGAGGATCAGGAAGGCGAAAGGCAGTGCGATCGTGACTTCTTTCAGCCAGCGCGGGACGTTGACGGCCAGGCTGAAGATCAGCGCCATGAAAAA
>PHCM01000177.1 GCA_002842255.1 Betaproteobacteria bacterium HGW-Betaproteobacteria-2
GCCCAGACTTCCATCTCACCGAAACGCTGACCACCGAACTGAGCCTTACCACCCAATGGCTGCTGGGTAACCAGAGAATACGGACCGGTTGAACGAGCATGCATCTTGTCATCCACCAAGTGATGCAGCTTCAGGAAGTGCATGTAGCCTACTGTTACAGGACGCTCAAATGGATCACCGGTACGGCCATCGATCAGCCTGACCTGTGTCTTGCCAGCGGCAAACTGCAGTTGCTGCGTGCGTGGGTCATCATCCGGGAATGCCAGATCCAGCATGGCCTTGATGTCCGCTTCTGTCGCGCCGTCGAACACCGGCGTTGCAAAAGGCACACCACGCTCCAGATTGCTGGCCAGCTCGATGACCTCATGGTCCTTCAGCGACTTGATATCTTCCTTCTTGCCGTTGCTTTCGTTGTAGATCTGCTCGAGGAACTTGCGCACTTCGGCAACCTTGGTTTCAGCACGCAGCATCTCGCCGATACGCAGACCCAGACCCTTGGCAGCCCAACCCAAGTGCACTTCCAGAATCTGACCGATGTTCATACGGGATGGAACGCCGAGCGGATTCAGCACGATATCCATTGGCGTACCGTCCGCCATGTGCGGCATATCTTCTACCGGCACAATCTTGGAGACCACACCCTTGTTACCGTGACGGCCGGCCATTTTGTCACCAGGCTGGATACGGCGTTTGACCGCAACGTAAACCTTGACCATCTTCTGTACGCCAGGTGGCAACTCATCACCCTGGGTCAGCTTGCGTTTCTTCTCTTCGAACTTGCTGTCGAAGCCAACGCGCGCCTGTTCCAGGCTGTCCTTCAACTGTTCCAGCTGACGGGCTGCTTCTTCATCGCTCAGGCGAATGTCGAACCAGTCATAGCGACCGATTTCGTCGAGGTACTCGGCACTGACGGTATCGCCTTTCTTCAGCTTCTTCGGACCACCGGTCGCGGTCTTGCCCTCGATCAGGCGACGGATACGGCCAAAGGTATCTTCTTCAACGATACGCATCTGGTCGGCCAGATCTTTCTTGTAGTGATCCAGCTGGTCATCGATGATTTGCTGGGCACGTGCATCACGTTCAATACCTTCACGCGTGAAGACTTGTACGTCGATGACGGTACCGGACATGCCGGAAGGCACGCGCAAGGAAGTGTCCTTGACGTCGGAAGCCTTCTCGCCAAAGATGGCGCGCAGCAGTTTTTCTTCCGGGGTCAGTTGAGTCTCACCCTTGGGGGTGACCTTACCAACCAGCACGTCGCCAGCTTCAACTTCAGCACCAATGTAGATAATGCCGGAATCATCCAGACGACCCAGCATACGCTCGGACAGATTGGAGATATCACGGGTGATTTCTTCAGCGCCGAGCTTGGTGTCACGTGCAACGACTGAAAGCTCTTCGATATGGATCGAAGTGTAACGGTCATCGGAAACGACACGTTCTGAAATCAGAATCGAGTCTTCGAAGTTGTAACCGTTCCACGGCATGAAGGCGATCAGCATGTTCTGACCCAACGCCAATTCACCCATATCGGTGGATGCACCGTCGGCAATCACATCGCCACGGACCAGCATATCGCCGACCTTGACCAGCGGACGCTGATTGATGTTGGTGTTCTGGTTGGAACGCGTGTACTTGATGAGGTTGTAGATATCCACACCGACTTCGCCGGCTGCGGTTTCATCATCGTTCACACGAACAACGATACGGCCGGAGTCAACATAGTCGACCACACCGCCACGACGGGCTTGTACGGTAGTACCGGAGTCAACAGCGACGGTACGTTCGATACCCGTACCAACCACCGGCTTCTCGGCACGCAGACAAGGCACTGCCTGACGCTGCATGTTGGCGCCCATCAGCGCGCGGTTGGCGTCATCGTGCTCCAGGAATGGAATCAGCGAAGCCGCGACCGACACGATCTGACTTGGAGCCACGTCCATGTATTGCACACGGTCCGGCATGCTCATCGTGAATTCGTTGTGATAACGAGCAGAGATCAGCTCATCGGTGAACTTGCCGTTCTTGCCCATATCGCTGTTGGCCTGGGCAATCATGTACTGACTCTCTTCAATCGCAGAGAGGAAGTCAATCTTGTCGGTGACCTTGTCGCCTTCAACACGACGGTAAGGCGTTTCCAGGAAACCGTACTTGTTGGTACGCGAATACAGGGCCAGCGAGTTGATCAGGCCGATGTTCGGACCTTCCGGCGTTTCAATCGGGCAGACGCGGCCGTAATGGGTCGGATGCACGTCACGAACTTCAAAGCCGGCACGTTCACGGGTCAGACCGCCAGGGCCAAGTGCGGAAACGCGACGCTTGTGCGTGATTTCGGACAGCGGATTGGTCTGGTCCATAAACTGGGACAGTTGCGACGAGCCGAAGAATTCACGGATCGCGCTGGAAACCGGCTTGGCATTGATCAGGTCATGCGGCATCAGGTTGTCGGATTCGGCCTGGCTCAAACGCTCCTTGACGGCACGCTCGACACGCACCAGACCGGCACGGAACTGATTCTCTGCCAGTTCGCCGACGGAACGGATACGACGGTTACCCAAGTGATCAATATCGTCAATTTCACCACGGCCATTACGCAGCTCAAGCAGCACGCCGATGACGGCAATGATGTCATCATTGGACAGAGTGCCTAGGCCTTCTGCACCCTGAGGGCCAACACGTTCGTAGAAACGGCGCATCCATGGCGAGATACGTTCTTCCATTTTTTCCGGATAAGCGCGGCGGTTGAACTTCATGCGACCGACAGTCGACAAGTCGTAACGCTCTTCATTGAAGAACAGGCCCTGGAACAGAGCTTCGACTGCATCCTCGGTTGGCGGCTCACCTGGGCGCATCATGCGGTAGATTGCTACGCGTGCGCTGTATTCATCAGGAATCTCATCAATACGCAGGGTCTGCGAGATGTAGTCACCATGATCGAGATCGTTCGAATACAGTGTGCTGATCCTGGCTACACCGGCATCACGCAACTTCTCAAGGGTAGTCTCGGTGATTTCATCGTTGGCATTAGCCACGAACTCACCGGTTTCCTTGTCGACGATATTGTTGGCGATGGTACGGCCCAGCAGGAACTCGTCCGGCACGGTAATCTTGCTGATACCAGCCTTCTCCATGTCACGAATGTGCTTGACGGTAATACGCTTGTCCTTGGCGACAATGACGTTGCCATCCTTGTCCAGGATATCGAACTTGGCCACTTCACCACGCAGACGCTCGGGCACCAGCTCGAACTGAACAGCTTTCTTGCTGATATGGAAAGTATCGAAATCGAAGAACATTTCCAGAATCTGTTCCGGATTGTAACCCAGCGCTTTCAGCAGAATAGTGACCGGCATCTTGCGACGACGGTCGACGCGGAAATACAGGTAATCCTTTGGATCGAACTCGTAATCCAGCCATGAGCCACGGTATGGGATGATGCGTGCAGAGAACAGCAACTTGCCGGAACTATGGGTTTTACCACGGTCATGCTCAAAGAATACGCCTGGGCTACGATGCAATTGAGAAACGATGACACGCTCGGTACCATTGATTACAAATGAACCATTTTCCGTCATCAAAGGCAATTCGCCCATGTAGACTTCCTGCTCCTTGACTTCCTTCACGGTCGGCTTCGAAGCCTCTTTGTCCATGATGGTCAGACGTACCTTGACGCGCAAAGGTGCCGCATAGGTCAAACCACGTTGCTGACACTCTTTGACATCAAATGGCTCCAGGCCAAGCGTATAGCTCACATAGTCAAGACGCGCGTTGCCGGAGTGACTGACTATCGGGAAAATGGAACTGAAAGTCGCTTCAAGTCCGGCATTTTCACGCTTTTCAGGGGAAACGTCAGCTTGCAGAAAAGCAGCATAGGATTCCAGCTGCATTGCCAAGAGGTAGGGCACCTCTTGAACGCTTTCGCGTTTTGCAAAACTTTTACGAATACGTTTTTTTTCAGTAAAGGAATAGCTCACAGCATCTCCTAAGGGGTAGAGGGCAGAAAATAAAACACTCATAACAATG
>PHCM01000178.1 GCA_002842255.1 Betaproteobacteria bacterium HGW-Betaproteobacteria-2
GAGAGCTGCTCCAAGCCTTGCCAGAGCGGGCATGGCAGCTGGATGACTTGCAACACATAATGCTCTGCATCCAGCAGAACCGCTTTCAGATGCGCCCCGCCGACATCCCATCCTATCCTGTATTTTTCTTTTATTTTCATTAATTAATGATACTTTTATAAAGTTATTTCTACTATATTTCTGGATATCTCCGGCAACTCGAAATGATCCGGATCCTGCGCCGTCATCAGTCGGATAATCTGGGCCGCCACGTTCACACCGGTAGCCTGGCGCAAGCCCACGTAAGAAGTCGTCAGCCGCGGATTGACCTCCAGTACCTCCAGTATCGTTGGATTGCCATCCATCCCAATCAGGTCGACACCTACATAGCCGGCAAGCCCGGGCAATGCGCGCGCGATATTCTGTGCAAGCAGTCCGAATGCCGTCTGAAATTGCAGCATACCGTTGATAACGCCACCGTGATAATTGAAGCCGCCATCCTCGGAATCAACCAGTTGACGGTTGCAACTCAACAGCCATGCTCGTCCATCGCGGCATAGCATGCTGAGGCTGCAGGCCATGCCGCTACGCATGGGCTGTACTATATGCGTAGACTGCCTGCCCTGCCTGAGCCAATCAGTCATCTGACCAATGTCACACGAATGGACAGTATCTTCACAACCGGCTCCATCATCAGGCTTGGCCACCCAACCCTGCTCTTTGCTATCACGAAATTGTTCCAGCCATGCTTGAGCACTCCAGGTCGGCACACAGGGTATCCCTGCTGCAGAAAGGACACGGCAGGTCTCCAGCTTGCTTGCGGTTAAACCAATGACTGATGGCGGACACCCCAATAGCAACTTTCCTCGTGCCATTACCAGTTCGGTCAGCTTGAGCAATATTCCATCTGTCTCGGGCGCAATCAGCCAGACTGCATCGGATTGATCAATCAAATCCGTCCACACTTGCCATACATCATCATCCGGGCCGACCATAGTAGACAAAGTCAGTTCCGGTGACGACAAACGGTAATCGTAGCTGGACAACAATTCAAGGTTCTCAAGCTCTCTCAGATCATGCAACAACGCATCGCGCATCCGGAGCCCTTCGGCCAGCAGACCGCCGGACAACGGCTCGCGATATAATCCACCGCAACTGATAAATTCACAGACAAAAATTTTCAAGGTCAGGCTTTATTTTCAGCGCAAGGCGCCTTGTCGATTCGTTAGGAAAAACTTGGACATCATCCCAGTCATTGATTTAATGGACGGTCAGGTAGTTCATGCCAGACACGGCGACCGCCACAACTACCGCCCCATACAGTCTGCCTTGTGCACCGGTAGCGAGCCGCTGCATATCATCGACAGCCTGCTCCGATTATACCCATTCAAACGCCTCTACATTGCCGATATCAATGCGATTCAGGAGCGCGGCCATCACGCCGATCTCATCAAACGGTTTCGGTCACAATACCCCGCATTGGAAATATGGATGGATGCCGGGATTCATCAGCCTGAAACAGCTAGCGACTGGCATCAGCATGGCGTACTTTGTGTCATCGGTAGCGAAAGCCTGCCTGATATGGCCAGCTATCAATCCATCAGGCAGGCACTGGGAGAGAGCCTCGTCTTGTCACTGGACTTCAGCCGCAGCAAATTCCTTGGCCCGGATAAATTATTGCAAGACCGTTCGCTATGGCCGAAACGTGTGATTGCCATGTCATTAGACAAGGTTGGCAGTGGCAACGGTCCGGATATGGAATTGCTGAATGGATTGCAAAACGCTACGACGCAAATCTATGCCGCAGGTGGCATTCGCAATGTAACAGATCTATTGACACTGGCAGGATGCGGCGTTGCTGGCGCACTCATAGCCAGCGTATTGCACGCTGGGCAACTGACCAACGAACAAATCCAGAACATTCATCTATCATCGGCCAGAAACACTACTTCTGCCTGACACAACAAAAAAGCCCGATTCAAAATCGGGCTTTTTGGATTACAACACTTGATGCTTATTCTGCACTTGCCTGGAACGGGTGCGCTGAAGCCTTGTAGTTCTTCAACACATCTTCCACCTTGGGTTCACGCGCAACTGCAGACTTGATCGCCTGTTTGACAGCACGGTAGTTCCAGTCCTGGATACGCTCATCGATATCAGCGCGGCTGTCAATGAACACACCAACACAAATGAATACATTTTCTGCTTCATCCTGCGGAATGGTGCCATCAGCAACGCAATCCATTACGGCCATAGCAACGCCACGCTGGGCCGGGCCAAACATCTGAACAGCCTGACGACCGTTTTTAATCGTCACCTTATTGAACATTACTGTTGCTGGCTTAACCATCATGTTAGGGGCAACAATCGCCAACAAGCCATTTACACCATACTTCTGATCAGTCAGAGTACGGCAGAAAGCATCTTCAGCTGCACTGCCACGCGGACCCATGATCAGTTCAATATGGGCAACGTTCAACAGGTCAAGTCCACTATGATCCGGACGCTCTTCAATGACCAGAGCCTCACCCACCAGTACACGGTCAATAACTGCCATTTTTCTCTCCTATTTGGTTATACACAGATAAATTGGGTCAAGCATTGTTGCTCTTGCCACTAATCAGGATTCACATCGTTATATAACATAACGGCTCATCTTGAAAATTCTTTAAATTACATTGATCGACTGACTAAATATGGAATAAAAATTAGTTAGTCAAATCATCAATTCGGTCTTTGTTCCGAAAGCCTTGATGCTGACACTTTTGATGTCAGCTATAGCATGAGTAAATCTAGGCAAAGTCAACAACAAGAAAAACCAGTCATGTTTAACTGAATAGTTGAGTCTCGGTGCCGGAATTACTGTTAATCAAGCCATGACAAACTTCAAGAGCGTGCCGGGCACGCTCTTGAAACGGAAACATTATTCCAAGTTAGCGTGAGTTGCTCTCATCACTTCTTCTGCAATACCCTTCTCATGGATGATGTGCGCAACGATAGCTTCCAGGAACAGCAGAGTGGAAAGCTCGAAGGTTGTGCCCATAGGCATGGTCGGGATCTTTTCGTATTGATCTGGATTACCGATCTGGATCACCAGGTCGGACATGTCAGCAATCGTGGACTTGCTCTTGGTGGAGATGAGCACCATCTTCGCACCGACTTGCTTCGCACGCTTGCTGAAAGCAATCATGGTTTCGGTTTCACCGGAACCGCTGATAACGATAAACAAATCGCCTTCGCGGATGCTTGGTGTCACGATTTCGCCGACGATATAGACTTCATAACCGCCGTGCATCAAACGCATTGCGAAGAATCTTGCTACCAACCCTGAGCGACCAGCACCTGTAATGAAAATACGAGATGCCTTGTCCAGCATGTTCGTTAGTTTTTCATCATAAGAATTATCGGTAGCTTCAAGAACGCTTGAAATCTTTTTTACGATAAGTTGACGATGGGTAGTCATTTTAACCTCTAGTTTTAGTAATGGGATTGCCGCGAATGTGGAATTTTATTGATTACATGTATAAAAAAATCGAGCCCTCAAGAGGGCTCGATTTCCACTAGCTTAGTGTGCCAGTGCAGTGATTTCAGCAGCAGAAGCAGCTGGGTCAGCAGCACCGTAGATAGCAGCGCCAGCAACGATAATGTCAGCGCCAGCATCTTTAACTTGCTTGGTTGTGGAAGCCTTAACGCCACCAGCAACAGAGATCTTGACGCCAGTCTTCAAGCCAGCGATCAGTGCTAGGTCGGTGAAAGGTGTACCGCCAGCAGCTTGTTGGTCCAGACCAGTGTGAACGCCGATGATGTGTGCGCCCAGCTTGACAGCTTCTTGTGTACGAGCAGCCTTGTCGGTCACGTTGATCAAGTCAACTTGTGCTTCTTTACCGTACTTGTTGGCAACGTCGATAACACCCTTGATAGTACCCAAATCAGCAGTACCCAGAACCGTACAGATGTCA
>PHCM01000179.1 GCA_002842255.1 Betaproteobacteria bacterium HGW-Betaproteobacteria-2
GCGCATGCAGGCGCTGCAGGCGCGGATACGGCCGCATTTCCTGTTCAACAGCATCAATGCCGTGCTTTCCATCGTGCGTAGCGACCCGCGGCGGGCGGAAACGGCACTGGAGGACATGGCCGACCTGTTCCGCGTGCTGATGGCAGAGAATCGGGAACTGGTGCCGTTGGCGCAGGAGATTGCGCTTTGTCGCCAGTACCTGGCGCTGGAAAAGTTGCGGCTGGAGGAGCGCCTGAAGATCGAATGGCAGATCGACAATATTCCACCCGACGCGCTGATTCCGCCGCTGATTCTGCAACCCTTGCTGGAAAATGCGGTGTATCACGGTGTCGAACCGCAGCCGGAAGGGGGCACGGTGACCATCCAGATGCAGGCGAACGGCAAGGAAGTGCGCATCAGCTTGCGTAACCCTTATGAATCGCAAGGCCAGCATCATAACGGCAACGGTATGGCGCTGAAGAACATCCGTGAGCGCCTGGCCTTGCATTTCGATGCCGAGGCGAGCCTGAAATGCCGCAACGAGGGTGGGCAGTATCAGGTTGATATCATCATTCCCTATCGTCATCCCTAGTCTGCAAATGGAGTCCTGCGCGACATGAGTGAAATCCGTATCGTGATAGCCGATGATGAGGCGCCGGCGCGCAAGCGTTTGCGCGAGTTGCTGGGCGATATCGAACAGGCGTGCGTGGTGGGTGAGGCCAAAAACGGCCAGGAGGCGCTGAACCTGGCCGAGCAGACGCAGGCGGATGTGGTGCTGCTGGATATCCGCATGCCGGGCATGGATGGTATAGAGGCGGCACTGCACCTGCAGAAACTCAATCCGCCGCCAGCCATCATCTTTACTACAGCCTATGACGCCTATGCAGTGCGGGCCTTCGATATGAATGCGCTGGATTATCTGCTGAAGCCGATCCGGCTGGAGCGTTTGCAGACCGCAATCGACAAGGCGAAAAAGCTCAATGCGGCACAGCTCGATGCCTTGAAGCCCTTGCAGAACAAGCGTTCGCATTTTAGTGTGACGGAACGCGGTCGTGTGCTGCTGGTGCCGCTGGAGGAGGTGATTTATCTGCGTGCGGAACTCAAATACATTACCTTGCGTACCCATGAACGCGAGTATTTGCTCGACGATTCGCTGACTTCCATCGAGCAGGAGTTTGGCGAGCATTTTGTGCGATTGCATCGCAATTGTCTGGTGGCGCAACGGAGCATCATGGGCTATGAGCGGCGTCAGGAGCCGGACGGCGAAACGCATTATGTGGCCCTGCTGCGCGAGTTGCCGGAAGCCATCGTCGTCAGCCGTCGTCAGCAGCATGTGCTGAAAGAGCTGCTGAAAGGATGAAACCGGCCTGTAACAGGGCCTGTGCTAGAATTCGGCTGTTACACAACCGATAACCTGCTGAAAATCACCGCCTTATGATCACTTCCATGCAAATCCCGGAAAAACTCGTCATTGCTTCGCGCGAAAGCGCACTTGCCATGTGGCAGGCACGCCATATCCAGAGCCGTTTGCAGGCGCTTTATCCGCAAACGCAGGTGGAAATCCTCGGCATGACGACCACCGGCGACCAGATTCTCGATTCACCGCTGGCGAAAATCGGTGGCAAGGGTTTGTTCGTCAAGGAGCTGGAACAGGCGCTGGCGGACGGTCGTGCCGATCTCGCTGTGCATTCCATGAAGGATGTGCCCATGCATCTGCCGGATGGTTTTGCCATGGCCGCTATCGGCGAGCGCGAAGATCCGCGCGATGCCTTTGTTTCCAACAACTACCCCAATCTGGCCGCTTTGCCTGCGGGTAGCGTGGTCGGCACCTCCAGTTTGCGTCGCCAGAGCCAGCTGCAATCGCGTTTTTCGCATCTGCAGATCGAATCGCTACGCGGCAATTTGCAGACCCGTTTGCGCAAGCTGGATGAAGGTCAGTATGCGGCCATTATCCTCGCCGCCGCCGGTTTGAAGCGGCTGGGGCTGGAAGCGCGCATTGCCGACCTGATTAACACCGAGGACAGCATCCCGGCCGTGGGTCAAGGAGCTTTGGGTATAGAGATCAATGCGACAAGAACCGACCTGATCGCGGTATTGGCGCCGCTGAACCACGCTGAAACCGCCAGTTGCGTCGAGGCGGAACGCGGCATGAGCCGCGCGCTGGCGGGTAGCTGTACGGTACCGCTGGGTGCTTATGCCGAGAGACGGGGCGACGAGATTCATATCAAGGGTTTTGTTGCTAGTGTCGACGGGCGCGAAATGCTGCGCGAGACGCTGGTGGGTAGCGCGCTGGACCCTGAAGCGCTGGGGCAGCAGCTGGCGCAGAAACTGGTTGCCCGCGGTGCTGACCGGTTGCTGGCGGCATTGGCCGGCTGATTGCGGCAGAAATGAGCAAGCCAGCGCTATCCGGCAGACATGTGGTTATTACCCGGCCGCTTGGCCAGGCAGAAAAGCTGCAGTCCCTGATAGCGGCCGAAGGCGGCGAGGCCGTGCTGTTTCCGTTGATCGCCATTGCGCCATTGCAGGATTACACTGCGTTTGATGCTGTTATCGCCGATCTGGCGCAGTATGACTGGCTCATCTTCATTAGTTCGAATGCGGTGCAATATGGCATGCCGCGTCTGCTGAAGCAGGGTGCTTTGCCGCAGCGACTGCAATTTGCCGCCATCGGGCCGGTGACTGCGGCAGAGCTCGGGCAGTTTGGCGTGCAACAGGTGCTGACGCCGGTCGACCGTTTCGACAGCGAGGCCTTGCTGGCCTTGCCGCAGATGCAGGCGGTAGCGGGCAAACGTTGCATGATTGTGCGCGGGGTCGGCGGCCGCGAAGTGCTAGCGCAGATTTTGATGACAAGAGGCGCATCCGTCACATTTGCCGAATGCTATCAACGGGTTAATCCACAAACGGATGCTGGGCTTTTGCAGACACTGTGGCAGAATAAAGAACTGGATGCGGTGGTCGTCACCAGTTCCGAAGCCATGCGTCATCTGCTGGAGTTGGCTGCGGATGATTTGCAGAAACCGTCGGCGGAATCGTGGTTGAGAAGCACCAGGATTTGCGTCAATCATGTGCGCATCGGCGAAGAGGCTGCGCGCCATGGCTTGAATATACATGTGGCGGATGCACCGGGAGATGCCGCCATGCTCCAATGTTTGATAAGGGCCTTAAACCACTCGACATGAGCAACGAAAAAAATAGTTCAAGGAAAAATACATCCGCTGCTGGGGATATCGTCCAGCCTGTTACCGACACCGAAGTCGCGAACGTAAGCTCGCGCTCCTCTTTCGCGGCGAGCAGCGCACTGATCCTGGTCATCATCGCGCTACTGGCGTTGTCCTGGCACTGGCTCAACACTCGCCACCGTTTTACCCAGCTTGAGCAAGTGCTCACTATGCGGTTGGAGCAATACAATCTGACAAATCAACAGTCGCTTACAGTTTCAAAATTGGCCGACGAGCGCAGTGTCGAAGCCTCCGCCCGCATTGCCATGCTGGAGCAGCGGCTGGCCGAATCGCGCAATCAGCAGGAAGCCTTGCAAACCCTTTATTACGAGCTGGCCAATACCCGCGAAGAGCGGCTGATCGCCGAAGTGGAGCAGCTGATGACGGTAGCCAATCAGCAGTTGCAACTGGCGGGCAATATCAAACCGGCCCTGCTTGCCCTGCAGACGGCCGAAAGCCGTTTACAGCAGATTGAAGCGCCGCAGGTGATCCAGTTGCGCAAGGCGCTGGCACAGGATATCCAGCGCCTGCAAAGCCTGCCGCTGGTGGATGTTGCAGGCATGAGCACGCGGTTGGAGAATCTGGCTGAATCCGTTGATGAACTGCCACTGGTCAGCGACCGCCATCCGCAACCGCAATTGCAACAGGCGCCGGACTGGCAGGCCAACTCCTGGCAGAAGCTGGCACATGAGGTCTGGCAGGACATCAAGCAGATTA
>PHCM01000180.1 GCA_002842255.1 Betaproteobacteria bacterium HGW-Betaproteobacteria-2
CGCTTTCTCACCCAAGTCGATGCCGGTGACATCTGCGCCCCACTCCTCCGGCCTGTCAGTCACATCGATATAGCCGAAGAGCGCAATCACGGTTTTCATGCCAGCGGCCCGTCCTGCAAGCACATCCCGCTCTGCATCACCCACGTAGACACAATCCTTGGGACTGGTAGCCGTCATCTTGCAAGCCATCAACAAGGTATCTGGATGAGGTTTGGCGCGCGGCGCGTCATCGCCACAAACCAGACAACTGACGCGCTCATGCAGCTGCAAGGCGCGGATCAGCGGTTCTGAAAAACGTCGCGGCTTGTTGGTGACGATGCCCCAAGGCGTTTTTCTGCTCTCTATTTCACCAAGCACCGCTTCGATGCCACTGAATAAAACCGGTGACCGGGTAAAGACCTGATCATAAAGATCAAGATATTCCTGGCGCATATTGGCGAAACGCGCATCCTCCGGGGTCAGATTGAAGCCGACGGATAACAGACCCCTGGATCCATGCGAGGCGAATGGCCGGATCTCGTTCAATGGCAAGGCTTGCAGCCCATAGCGTTCGCGTTGCAGATTGAGCGCATAGCCCAAGTCCGGCGCGGTATCGACCAGCGTTCCATCCAGATCAAAAAGTATCATGGCGGAATGCTTATTTGGTCGCGTGCAGCAGGTAATTTACCGACACATCATCATCCAGCCAGTAACGCTTGCTTAATGGGTTGTAACTCATGCCCTTGAAGCCGGAAACCGTCATTCCGCTGCGGCGCACATACGCTGAAAGTTCGGAAGGCTTGATGAACTTCTCATATTCATGCGTGCCTTTCGGCAGCATGTTCAGCACGTATTCGGCACCGACAACTGCAAACAGGTAGGCCTTGGGATTACGGTTGATGGTGGAAAAGAACACATGGCCGCCCGGCTTCACCAGACGGGAACAGGCACTAATGATAGCCGCTGGGTCAGGCACATGTTCCAGCATTTCCATACAGGTGACGACATCGAAACTCTCAGGCTCTTCGGTAGCCAGCGCCTCAACCGATACCAGACGATAGTCAACCTTGATTCCACTCTCCAAGCTGTGCAGGCGCGCGACTTTCAGCGCTTTCTCACCCAAGTCGATGCCGGTGACATCTGCGCCTCGCTGCACCATGGATTCTGTCAGAATGCCACCGCCACAGCCGACATCAAGCACTCGCTTTCCCGTCAATTGCGCGCGCTGATCAATGAAATCCAGGCGCAATGGATTGATTTCATGGAGGGGTTTGAACTCACTGTTCTGGTCCCACCAGCGATGTGCAAGTGTGGCGAATTTCTGCAATTCTGCAGGATCGACGTTTTGTTCCTGTTTCATTTCCGTATTCAGTGTTTTCATTGATGCTGTGTCAGTCTTGAGTGCCAAACCGTGACGATTTCCTTCAATTCGGCCGGTTCGATATTGGCATAGACGCCATCCTGCCCCTTGAGTTTTTGATATTTCAACTCACCGGCAACCCAGGTATGGGTCACATGCTCACGGCCAGTCACATAAACAAGATGAGAAATCGGGTCGAAACATGGAAGCAACTCGGGATCAGCAATCCTGACTGCAGTCAGATCGGCAAACTTACCTATCTCAATAGTACCTATTTTATCATCCAGACCCAATGCACGGGCCGCATTAATCGTTGCCATTTCAAGCACAGTCCTGGCAGGCAGCGCTGCTGCATTTCCAGTTATGCCCTTGGCAAGCAGTGCTGCAAGCCGCATCTCGGCAAATATATCCATACGGTTATTGCTGGCAGCACCATCGGTACCGATACCCACGCCAACGCCGCGCTGCATCAGATCAACAATTGGCGCTATGCCGCTGGCCAGCTTGAGATTGGAGGTCTGGCAGTGAGCGACATGGCAACCGAATTCCGCAAGCAACTCCATTTCCCGCTCATCAACATGCACACAATGCGCAGCAATCAGGCCAGGCCCGAGCACACCCAGTTGAGCCAGGCGTTGAATCGGACGAACCTTGTACTTTTCCAGACTTTGGGCGATTTCACCGACAGTTTCATGCAGATGGGTATGAATCCCCAGACCCAGTTGCTCCGCATAAGTCATGATCTTCTCAAAACTGCGGTTCTCAACCGTATACGGTGCATGCGGCGCCAGGCTGGTCGTCAGTAACGGATTACTACGCCAGCTGTCACGGGCTTCCAGCCCCTTGAGCAAATAATCATCGGCATCACTCGCATAGGCGGTCGGAAACTCCAGCACGACCAGACCTAGATTGGCCCTCATACCGGATTGTATGATTGCCTCCGCCGCAGCCTGCGGATAAAAATACATATCGCTGAAACAGGTGACTCCGCCTGCCAGCATCTCCGCGCAGCCCAGCAATGTACCATCCCGTACGAAACGTTCAGATAAGGCCTGTTTTTCGGCTGGCCAGATATGCTGCTCAAGCCAGGTCATCAATGGCAGGTCGTCAGCGAAACCGCGCAACAAGGACATGGCGGCGTGGGTATGCAAGTTGATCAGCCCGGGCATCAACACATGCTCCGGTAGTTGGATGCTGCTGTCAGGCCGATAGCGGCTTTCCAACTGCGCAACAGGCAGGATATCGATAATTCTGCCCGCATCAATAACGACACTGGTGTTTTCCAGCACATCTCCAGAGACGGTCGCAACCCATCTGGCAATAATGGCAAGATCGGCTTTTTTCAGGTGTTCAGTCATAGGGTTCATAAAAAAGCCCCGCTATGCGGGGCTTTTAAGTTAAAAGCGTTGATTACTCGCATGCCTTCACATCATCACGATGAGCTTCAATTTCAACACGACGATTAGGTTGCAGGCACTCAATCAGTTCCTTGCGTGGCAGTTTTTCAGAACAGATCACGAGTGGTGTGGATTCGCCAGCGCCATAGGCACGAATCAAGCTGGCATCGATACCTTGACTGGTCAGGTAGGAAGTCACCTGTTCAGCACGACGCTTGGACAAGGCATCGTTATACTCATTCGAGCCCAGCATGTCGGTATGGCCTGTCACAAACACAACTTCGAACGGTTCACTCTTCAGCTTCGGAATAACTTCGTTGTCCAACACTGCAACACCTTCAGGTTTCAGCTTGTCCTTGTCAAAACCGAACAGCACTTCAGCTGACAGTTCGAGGCGTTCAATCTTTGGCTTGCAGACCTTGGGAGCCGGAGCAGGCTCTGGTGCGGGCTCCGGTGCGACATATGGTTCAGGCTCGACAGCTGCCACCTTCTTCGGAGCGCCGAATTTCCAGATGGCACCAATATTCAGGTAGGTGTTACCGATGGTTTCAGTGCCATTAAAGCCAAGATCACCCACAGCCTTGGCATTATCTTCAGCTTTAGCACGGCTCCAGACATGCCGCAGATCAGCCTGCATGCCCAAAGCTTCAGTGAACATGAACTGCGCACCGACACCGACGTTGGCCATCCATGAAGTCTTCCTGTCGCCGATATCAACACCGTTGACATCATAATCAACATTGTTGCGGGCCAAGCCCAAACCAGCCAACAGGAACGGTCTGAATCTGTCACGACTAAACATGTACAGGGCATCAACACCGAACAGGGTCTGTTTGAATTTACCGCTGCCGCCAACAACACTCAGGTCTTCATCGGCACGTGCATGGCCAACACCGATCTGCACATCCCAATGTTCGCTCAATTCCTTACCAATACGCAGAAAACCACCTGCATCGTTATCAGCATCCAGATCACTGTCCGTGTGCATGTAGCTAACGCCAGGAACGATGTACCAAGAACCTTCGTACGCATCACCCGCCTGAGCAGTTGTTACACCAAAACCGAGAACGCCGGCAATCGCCAGACTCATCAAATCTTTTTTCATTATTAATACTCCATTGGTGGCCTTCTGATGAACAAACTATACGCAAAG
>PHCM01000181.1 GCA_002842255.1 Betaproteobacteria bacterium HGW-Betaproteobacteria-2
CAGGCCGGGCTGCCATATATTTCTGTGTTGACCGATCCGACCATGGGTGGGGTATCGGCCAGTTTTGCCATGCTGGGCGATGTCATCATCGCTGAGCCCAACGCACTGATCGGTTTTGCCGGGCCGCGTGTGATCGAACAGACCGTCCGCGAAAAACTTCCTGAAGGTTTCCAGAGAGCAGAATTCCTGCTGGAGCATGGTGCAATCGACATGATTGTCGATCGTCGTCAGATGCGCGACAAACTTGCTACTTTAATCGCTTCCATGCAGCGATTACCCGCCGTCGCCTGAATCAGAGCCTGATAGCTGTGGCCCAGAAATCACCCCTGCCTGAAGACCTGGCAGGCTGGCTTCGTTATATTGAGGCCCAGCATCCAAAATCCATTTCCATGGGGCTGGATCGCGTTGCTACGGTCAAGGAGCGCATGGGGCTTGATCCGCAGTTTCCCATCATTATCGTCGGCGGCACCAATGGCAAGGGTTCGACCTGTGCCATGCTGGAAAACATCTATCACCAGGCCGGTTACCGTGTTGCCGGTTACAGTTCCCCCCATATTCTGCGTTACAACGAGCGTGTCAGAGTTGATCTCGAGGAGCTTGACGATGAGACCCTGACTGCCGCCTTTGCGGCAGTTGAAGCGGCGCGCCAGAATGTGCAACTGACCTATTTTGAATACGGCACGCTGGCGGCCATGTGGTGTTTCATGCGGCAAAAGGTCGAGTTGGCCGTGATGGAAGTTGGACTCGGTGGCAGACTTGATGCGGTGAATGTGTTTGAATCGGACTGCGCCGTTGTGACGACAATCGATATCGATCACATCGAGTTTCTTGGTAACAGCCGTGAAAGCATCGGCTTTGAAAAAGCCGGCATTTTCAGGAAACATGTTCCGGCCATCTGTGGCGACCTTTTTCCTCCGCAATCACTTGTGGAGCACGCCAAGAACGTCGGAGCTGATTTGCAGCTGCGAAATCGTGATTTCAAACTGGATCGACATGCTGACCGCTGGGATTTCAAGGGTGCTGCGTTGATGCATGATCTGCCTTTTCCTGCACTCAGGGGCGAGTTCCAGCTGGATAATGCGGCTTGTGCGCTGGCCGCCATAGAGGCGATGCGGGGACGTTTACCGGTCAACAGATCGGCGATCGAAGCCGGACTAAAGTCGGTAAGTCTTGCCGGCCGGTTTCAGGTCGTCGCGCAGCATCCGCAAATTCTGTTGGATGTCACACACAATCCTCACGCGGCCCACGCACTGGCCGAAAATCTGCGTCGGACCAGGCCGGAAGGTAAAACCATTGCGGTTTTTGCCATGCTGGCAGACAAGGATATTGCAGGCGTGATTGCTGCCCTGAAGTCCGAGATTGACAGCTGGTATCTGTCTTCAGTCGATCATGTGCGCTCTGCCAGTGTTTCGCAGCTTGTAGAAACATTTGATCAAATCAATGCTGATACAAGTCTGGCATGCTTTGAAAGTCTGTCCGCAGCATTCCGCCAAGCCTGCCTGGATGCGGGCAAAAATGATAGAATAATCGTGTTTGGTTCATTTTTTACCGTTGCTGAAATCATGCATGTATTGCCGGCACCCATTACCCACTGATCAACCTGACAGGCGGGCTGTTTGCCATTGGAGAGTGCGTCAATGTCGATAGACGAACAAGAGATTCAATTCAGGAAACGAGCGCGCAGACGACTGGTAGGCGCCATTGCGCTGGTCTTGCTCATGGTTACAGTGCTGCCTATGGTGCTGGACGATCGCTCGGCCAATCAGCCGCAGCAGGAAATCGAGATTTCCATCCCCAGCCAGGATGACGAGGAGTTCACATCCTCCATTACCCCTTATGTTCCCGAGTCAGATGAGCCACAGGCAGCTCTGCCGGATCCTGCAGAAAGCAACGAGCCAGCAACTTCAGCAGATGCGGGCTCGCAAATAGATGATGCTGTTACTGCATCCACACCTGTGACCAAACCTGCGACCAATCCGGTGGTTGAAGCCAAGCCTGCGGTGAGTGCAGCAAAGACGCCCACCTATTTGGTGCAGATCGGGGTGTTTTCCGATGCAGCCAATGTCAGGCAGTTGGAAGAAAAGCTGAAGGCCCAGGGTTTGAAGCCTTCTACCGAGAAGGTACAGACTGCGCAAGGCGAAAAGATCCGTCTGCGGGTAGGGCCCTTTGATAATCGTGCTCTGGCCGAGGATGCCCTGGCCAAAATCAAGGCCACTGGCTTGTCCGGCATGATTATTACCAACAAATAAGCGTTTATGACCGGCTTCGATTATGCAGTGTTGGCAATTGTGGGAGTTTCTGTCCTGCTCAGCATCATGCGCGGATTCGTCAGGGAAGTGCTGGCCCTGATAAGCTGGGTGGTGGCCTTTATCGTCGCCAGGCTTTATGCACTTGAGCTGGTGCCTTTGTTGCCGGAGGCTATTCCCAACGAAGAGCTCAAAATGCTGGCGGCTTTCCTGATTGTGTTCCTGACGACATTGCTGTTATGCAGTTTGCTGGCGATTGCACTCTCGCATATTTTCAAGAAAGTGGGCCTGGGCTGGATCGATCGCGGACTGGGTGCCGTGTTCGGTGTTTTGCGGGGTGTTCTGGTGGTGTGCATACTGGTATTGCTGGCCGGATTTACCGGGCTTCCCAGAGACCCGATGTGGCGTAATGCCATGTTTGCCGCGCCATTGGAGGCGGTGGTGCTGGCGCAATTGTCATGGTTGCCGGCGGATATTGCCAAGCATGTCAAATACGACTAGATTGAGCAACTGGATTGGCTCAATCGACTTAACAGATTTTAGTTTATTGGATGTTTGATTAATGTGCGGAATCATTGGAGTAGTCAGTAAAAGCCCGGTCAATCAGTTGCTGTATGACGGATTGCTGGTGTTGCAGCATCGCGGTCAGGATGCTGCCGGTATCGTCACGTGCGACGGCAATACTTTCTACATGCATAAAAGCAATGGCCTGGTACAGGATGTGTTCCAGACCCGGCATATGCGCAGCTTGGTCGGTAATGCCGGCATAGCGCATGTACGTTATCCTACAGCGGGCTCATCATCCGCTGCTGAAGCTCAGCCTTTCTATGTCAACTCACCATTTGGCATTGTGCTCGGTCACAACGGTAATCTGACCAACTCTGCTCAGCTCAAGCAGGAAATGTTCAGGCAGGACCTGCGCCATATCAATACGAACTCCGATTCCGAAGTGCTGCTTAATGTACTGGCACATGAGATCGAGCGCACTGCACACAACGCCGTATTGAATACGGACATGGTGTTCGAGGCCGTGGCTGGCGTGCACAAGCGATGCAAGGGTGCCTATGGCGTGGTTGCCATGATTGCCAATTTCGGCCTGCTTGCCTTCCGTGATCCGCATGGTATCCGGCCATTGGTGATCGGCAAGAACGAGACTGCGGAGGGTGTTGAGTATGTCGTCGCATCCGAGAGTGTGGCGCTCGATGTGCTGGGTTTTACGCTGCTGCGTGATGTCGAGCCGGGCGAAGCCATTTTTATCGATATGGACGGCAATTTCTATTCGCGCCAATGCGCGGTGAATCCCAAGCTGACGCCATGTATCTTCGAATACGTCTATCTTGCACGCCCCGATTCGGTGATCGACAATGTGTCGGTTTACCAGACTCGTCTGCACATGGGGGAGAGTCTGGCGGAGAAAATCCACCGCGAATGGAAAGATCTGCAGATCGATGTCGTTATTCCGATCCCCGATACCAGTCGGCCGAGCGCGCTGCAACTGGCCAATGCGCTGAATCTCACATATCGTGAAGGTTTCATCAAGAATCGTTACATCGGCCGCACCTTCATTATGCCCGGCCAGGCCCTGCGCAAGAAATCCGTGCGACAGAAACTGAATCCGATCGGCATGGAGTTCAA
>PHCM01000182.1 GCA_002842255.1 Betaproteobacteria bacterium HGW-Betaproteobacteria-2
CGCCAAAAAGCGCTTCAAGTTCCTGGGTAACGGCAAGGTCAAGCGTACCCATTCGCACCTGCGCCATATCCTGACCAAGAAGACGACCAAGCAGAAACGCAAACTGCGCGGTACGGCAATCATTTCATCCACAGACGTCAAGCGCGTACGCGCCATGATGCCAACTCAATAAGGAGATAGAACATGCCTAGAGTAAAACGTGGTGTCATTGCCCGCGCACGTCACAAGAAAGTTCTGAACGCTGCCAAGGGTTATCGCGGTCGCCGCAAGAACGTCTACCGTGTAGCCAAACAGGCGGTCATGAAGGCTGGTCAATATGCCTACCGTGATCGTCGTCAGAAGAAGCGTCAGTTCCGTGCACTGTGGATCGCTCGTATCAATGCCGGTTCACGCGAATTCGGTTTGACATACAGCCGTTTCATGAACGGCCTGAAGAAATCCGCGATTGAAGTCGATCGCAAGGTACTGGCTGATTTGGCAGTATTCGATAAGCCGGCTTTTGCCAAGTTCGTAGAACTGGCGAAATCCGGTCTCGCTGCTGCTTAAATTCAAGCTGACAGAAAAGGAGGCCATGTGCCTCCTTTTTTTACGGCATAATTCAGGGCTGAGTGAAATACATCCAAGACAAAAATGACGATGCAAAATCTGGAACAAATACTCCCGCAGGCACAGCGCGATTTCGCTGCATGCGACACCATACAGGATCTGGAGCAGGTTAAATCCCGCTACCTGGGCAAGAGTGGCCTGCTGACCGAGCAATTGAAAGGCCTGGGCAAGTTGAGTGCCGAGGAGCGTCCTGCCGCCGGTGCCGCCATCAATGTCGTCAAACAGGGTGTGGAAGATGCACTTAAAGCGCGTCGCGATGCTATTCTGAATGCCGAGCAGGCCAGGCAGCTGGCAATCGAGTCGATTGATGTGACCTTGCCGGCACGCAGTCATGGTAAGGGCGGCTTGCATCCGGTCACGCTGACCATGAATCGCCTCGAGCAGATATTCCAATCCATCGGTTTTGAAGTGGCAGAAGGCCCCGAGATCGAAACCGATTTCTACAATTTCACTGCGCTCAATATACCGGAAGACCATCCGGCACGTGCCATGCACGACACGTTCTACATCGACGACAAACATGTGCTACGCACGCATACATCGCCGGTGCAGGTGCACTATATGCAGAACGCACTGAAGGATAAAAGCGGGCCGCCGCTGAAGATCATTGCGCCGGGCCGGGTTTATCGCGTCGATTCCGATGCCACGCATTCCCCCATGTTCCATCAGGTCGAAGGTCTGTGGGTGGATGAAGAAGTCAGTTTTGCCAATCTCAAGGGCGTGGTGCAGGATTTCCTGCAACGCTTCTTCGAGCGGGATGACCTGCAGGTGCGTTTCCGTCCTTCCTTCTTCCCGTTTACCGAACCCTCGGCCGAGATGGACATGAGCTGGAACGGCGGCTGGCTGGAAATCGGCGGTTGCGGCATGGTGCATCCGGAGGTGTTCCGCCACGTTGGCATCGACAGCGAGAAGTATCGCGGCTTTGCCTTCGGCCTCGGTGTCGAGCGCCTGACCATGCTGCGCTATGGCGTCAATGATCTGCGCCTGTTCTTTAACAACGATCTGCGCTTTTTGCAGCAGTTTGGGTAAGTTATGCAATTCTCTGAAAACTGGTTACGCCAATTCGTTAATCCCGCCATCGACAGCGAGGCCTTGAGTCATGCACTGACCATGACCGGCCTGGAAGTCGAGGAAATGGAACCGGTCGCCGCCGCCTTCAGCAAGGTGGTCGTCGGCGAGATTGTCAGTGCCGAAAAGCACCCGGATGCCGACCGATTGCAGCTATTGCGTGTCAATACAGGCGCAGCAGAGCCCCTGCAGATCGTCTGCGGTGCGCCGAATGCACGCGTCGGGCTGAAAGCCCCTTGTGCACTGGTCGGCGCCGAGCTGCCGGGTTTCAGCATCAAGCAGGCCAAGGTCAGAGGTATCGAATCCTTCGGCATGATGTGTTCGGCCAAGGAGCTTGGTTTGTCTGAAGAAAGCAGCGGTTTGTTGGAGCTGCCTGCAGATACGCGGATCGGGCAGGACATCCGCGAATTGCTGGACCTTGATGACAGAGCCATCACGCTCAAGCTGACGCCCAATCGTTGCGACTGCCTCAGCATACTTGGCGTGGCACGCGATGTGGCCGCCATTACCGGTGCCGATCTGCATCTTCCACACATCGTCGAGACGAAACTTGGACATCAGGCGCAGCAGACCGTCACTGTCAAGGAAAGCAATGCCTGTCCCTTGTATAGCGGACGTCTGATTCGTGGCGTCAATGCCCATGCAAAAACGCCGGATTGGATGGTGCGTTGCCTGGAGCGTAGCGGCTTGCGCAGCATCAGTGCCGTAGTCGATATCACCAATTATGTACTGCTGGAACTGGGACAGCCCATGCACGCTTTCGATGCTGCCAAACTGCGCGGCAATATCGAGGTGCGTTATGCCGGCCCGAAGGAAAAACTGGCGCTGTTGAACGAACAGACGGTCGAACTGGATGCCGACATGCTGGTGATTGCCGATGATGACGGCACAATCGCGCTGGCGGGTATCATGGGCGGGGTGTCTACCGCCGTGTCCGATGCAACGACCGAAATTTTCCTTGAATCTGCATTCTTTTCGCCCGCCGTCATTGTCGGCCGTGCGCGTCGACTGGGATTCTCTACCGATTCCTCCTACCGCTTCGAACGCGGTGTGGATTTTGCCAACACCCTGCAGGCGCTGGAACGCGCCACCGGCCTGATCCTGGAAATCTGCGGCGGAGAAGCCGGTCCGGTGACCGAGGTACTGAACGCCTTGCCGCAACGTCAGCCTGTGAAATTAAGAATGAACCGCCTGTGCAGCGTGCTCGGCATTCAGCTGGATGTAGCAATCGTGGCCGAAATCTTCCGCAAGCTGGGTTTCGATTTCCAGCAATCGGATAGCGGCTTCACGGTCATACCGCCGAGCTATCGTTTCGATATTGCAATAGAAGAAGACCTGATCGAAGAGGTTGCGCGCCTGCATGGCTACGACAATATTCCTGCCATTGCGCCGCGTGCAGATCTCCATATGCTGCCCAGCCCGGAAACCCGTTTGCATCGAGCCGTATTGCGCGACACGCTGGCCGCCAGCGGTTATCAGGAGATCGTCAGCTACAGTTTTGTCGACGAAAGCTGGGAGCGGGATCTTCTCGGCAACAATGCGCCTATCAGGCTGAAGAATCCTATCGCCAGTGACATGAGTGTGATGCGCTCCGGGCTGTGGGGTGGTCTGCTTGATGCGCTGGTCTATAACCTCAATCGCAAGCAGGACCGCGTGCGGCTTTTCGAGATCGGTGCCAGTTACGCGGCAGTTGCCGACGGTTTTACCGAGACGCAGCGTATATCCGGCCTGGCTTATGGCGATGCTGCGCCCGAGCAGTGGGCGCAGGATGAACGCGAAGTCGATTTTTACGACATCAAGGCCGATGTCGATAGCCTGATGCATGGCGCGGCCACCTATGTGGCGGCAGAGCATCCGGCGCTGCATCCGGGGCAATCGGCGCGCGTGATGCTGAATGGCGAAGCGGTCGGCTGGCTGGGCAAGTTGCATCCGAAATGGCAGCAGCATTATCAGTTGCCGCGCGGTGTCATCCTGTTCGAGCTGGATGTCGCACCTCTATTGGCGCGTAACCTGGTGCAATACAGCGAAGTAGGCAAGTTCCCGCCAGTGCGTCGTGACCTTGCGGTCGTTGTTGATGAAAAGGTGACGGTGCAGGAACTGCTGGATACCATGCGGGCAACCGGAATTTCTTTGCTCAGTGACGTCGCATTGTTCGATGTATATCGCGGCAAGGGTATCGCTGAAGGTAAAAAAAGCCTTGCATTTCT
>PHCM01000183.1 GCA_002842255.1 Betaproteobacteria bacterium HGW-Betaproteobacteria-2
TTGTTGAAGTCGAAAAAATCGTGCAAGCCGAGCCGCAAAAGATCGAAACCCACACTTTCTTTGCTGCCACATTGTTTGAACTTAACGAACACATCTTGTCCGACGAAGGCAAAAACATCCTCAGAACCCAGATCGCACAAAAACTTATCGACAATAAAAGCCTGGGCAACGTAACGATCGAGGGCCACACCGACCGGCTGGGAAACGACGCTATCAATGAGCAACTCTCACTCAGGCGCGCTTATGCGGTCAGGGATTTCCTGATTAACCAAGGTGTGGATGGCAACCGCCTGAACGCCATAGGCAAAAGCTCAACCGAACCTGTCGTATTTTGCGATGGCCCACGTAGTGAGCGGATAATCAGCTGCCTGCAACCAAACAGAAGAGTTGTGGTGCAGATTGAAACTCAGACTAAACTGTAATCCAGGCATACACTGAGGACATTGTGCGGATATCTGAAACCGCAATAAGGACAAGCCATGCAAAAAAACAGGGCGGCCATGGAGGAACGCCATGCCGCCCTGTATTGCAGACCGCCAGCATGCTTGACAACCGGTACTTTTCTGACAAACTGGACGTGCCAGTTTGAACCAACGCGACATTAACAAGAACCAACAAAAAAACTGCAACTCCGGTTTCAATACTAGTCAACGTACCTTGCCCCAAGCCATAAGCATGTTCATGAGAACATGCGCAAAACTTGAGCATCGGACGATGCCTTTCAGAAATCGAACTTGGGGAAGTCGAACTGATGAAAGCGACAAACAACTGTATAGCCATTACGAATAAAAGCCACTGTTCAACGTGGCTGTATGGCCTGAATGACGCGGTCTCAAACCTCATTTTCGTCGAGCCTGACGACAGAGACAGAATCTCCAGCCTGATAGGCACCGTAGATGTAGGCGTCGCCCTTGTTCATCTGCCATCACAGGACAAGGAGCCGCCCACGGTCGGCAAACAGCAACAACTCAATGCTGATCTCACCATGATCGAAGGGCTGATCAGCATCAAACCCTCACTCGCCGTGATCGCGCTGGTTGAAACCATGGACCAGAGCACAGTACTGCCGATCATCCGCTCCGGCGCCCGCGATATCATACAGATTGGCACACCGGCCCATGAAGTACAGGCTGTTATCAGGCGCCATCAGAAACACAGCACGATATCCGCCAGCCCCCAACTTGCCGGGACTGGACGCATCTACACGCTACTGAATTCCCGTATGGGAGATGGCAATGCACTTTTCTCCATACATATGGCTCTGGAGATGCAAAGGCGCGGACCAACGCTGTTGCTGGACCTTGGCAATCCCAGCGCCGACATCATGCTGATTATGGGCCTCACCTCGAAATTCAGCCTGCTGGATGTAATCCATAACCGGTCCCGACTGGATGCAACACTGATCGAAACCGGATTCGCCAGGCATGACTCCGGACTCAGCCTGCTTTCCATGCCGGACGGAGATAGAAAATACAGCGAACTGGCACCCGCAGACCTGCATCTGATTCTTTACGCACTCAAGCGCCATTTCAAACACATCTTCATCAACCTCTCCGGCATTACCAACCCCGAACTGCTGAAGTCCGCGCTGTCACAGACCACATCGACATTCTTGCTGGCAGAACAGACCATCCCCAGCTGCAAGCGCAACCATGACCTGCTTGAATCACTGCGCCAACAAAAGATATCGCTGCCGGATAGCAGGCTGATCATAGACCGCCACCTGAGCGATGCCACACCAAGCGCCCTCAGTATTGCCGAATCCTTTGGCATGCCGCTCGGCGGCACTTTACCCGGCGTCGGCCAACTGCGCCTGAGCTGTATCAATACCGGCGAGTCCATGTTCGACAAGATGCCGAACAGCAGTTATGTCAGCGCGATTAAAAAGCTCGTTCATGCCCTGCCCGACATGCAGTCCATGGAACGGCCAAAGCAGGCTGGCAACCTCCTGTCTCAACTGAAAAATGCACTGCAGCGACTCAGGAGCAACCGATAAAATATGCGCTATACAACAAACCATCCGGCATCCAAGGCTGGCGGCCAGTACCAGGACATCAAATATCGCCTGCACAACTATCTGATCGCCGAGATCGAGGCCGACAAGATACATCTGCCGGGAATGAGCGAAGAGCAAGTCAACACCTACATCAGCGCCAAGGTATTCAAGTTCGTCGCTTCGATTGACTATGTGGTGAATGCACAGGATATTGAAAACCTGACTTCAGAGATGATCGACGAACTCTCCGGCTTCGGCCCGCTACAAAGTCTGATCGATGACGAGAGCATCAATGACATCCTGGTCAATGGTGCAAACAACATTTTTGTTGAGCAGGATGGTGTGCTGGAACCAACCGGCTACCGTTTCATCGATGACCAGCACGTATTGCGTGTCGTCAGAAAGATTCTCGCTCCACTTGGCCGCCGCATCGACGAGTCCAGCCCTATCGTCGACGCCAGATTACCGGATGGCAGCCGTATCAATGTCATCATTCCGCCTCTGGCCCTGAACGGCCCATGCGTCTCCATCAGAAAGTTTCGCAAGGAACCATTCTCGGGCAATGACCTGGTGGCTTTTGGCACACTCAGCCATGAGATGCTGGACTTTCTCCTGAACGCCGTTGAATTCAAAGTAAATATCATGATCAGCGGCGGAACCGGGAGCGGAAAAACGACATTATTGAATCTGCTGAGCAGAGCGATTCTCCCCAAAGAGCGTGTGGTCACGATTGAAGATGCCGCAGAGCTCAAGCTGAATCACAACCACGTAGTCAGCCTGGAATCACGCCCGGGCAATCTTGAGGGGGAAGGTGAAATCACTGCACGAACACTGGTAAGGAACGCCTTGCGCATGCGCCCGGACAGAATCATTCTGGGCGAGATTCGTGGCGACGAGGTCATGGACGTGCTGCAGGCCATGAACACGGGGCATGAAGGCTCAATGAGTACCATTCATGCCAACAATCCAGAGGATGCCCTGCTCAGGATGGAACTGTTATCAGGACTGGCCGGCTTCCGCGGATCCGACCTCACACTGCGCAGAATGATTTCCGCCGCAATCGACCTGCTGGTGCAGATCAGCCGCATGCCAAACGGCGACCGGAAAATAACCTCCATCGTCGAAGTACTCGGTGTACGGGACAATATCTTTGTGACTAACGAACTTTTCAGCTACGACGTCTCCCGCCAGGAATTCATTACCAGCCCGACGCCGGCCTCCACCCCGAAACTCAAAACGCTGTTTCACGCAAAATAAAAAGCGCCTTTTAAAAAGGCGCTTTTCTGCAGCAGCATTCTCGAATATTGCTCAGAACGGAATATCGTCATCGAACTCATCGAACGATGAGCCGCCCGCCGCTGCCGGCTTGGCGGCTTGTGCCGCCGGTGCGGATTGACGCGCCGGCGCTGAACCCTGGTCTCTATCCTGATCCTGGTTCATATCGTCATAGCTGGCATTCGAACCGCCACTGTCACGTCCACCCAGCATCTGCATCTGGTCGGCGATAATTTCAGTGGTGTAACGGTCCTGACCTTCCTTGGTTTGCCATTTGCGTGTCTGCAAGCGACCTTCGACATAGACCGGACGGCCTTTTTTCAGGTATTCGCCGGCGATCTCCGCCAGCTTGCGGTACATGACAATGTTATGCCACTCGGTACGCTCCTGCTTCTGACCGCTTTTGTCCTTCCAACTGTCTGTCGTTGCGATGCTGAAATTACATACGGCTTCGCCGTTTGGCATATAACGCACTTCCGGGTCACGCCCGAGGTTGCCAACCAGAATTACCTTGTTCACTGATGCCATGATTTCTCCCTATATTCTCGCTAATTCG
>PHCM01000184.1 GCA_002842255.1 Betaproteobacteria bacterium HGW-Betaproteobacteria-2
GTCGGCGAACACTGTGAGATGCGGAAACCGGTATTCGCGGTTGAAGGCGTTCACACTGCGCTCAGCCATCAGCCTCAGCAGCAGGCTATGTGCCTGCGGCCTTGCCCGGTTGATCTCGTTGAAGAAAAACACTGCGAGATTTTCCTCATGCTGCAACAAGGGCCCGGGAGCGACCGCCGGTTGTCCGTGCTGGTCAAGATATGCGTGATATAAAAAGTCACTGGGCATCAGGTCAACGGCCCCCTCAATGCGTTGATACTCACCGCCGAGCAATCGTGCTGCGGCACGAAGCAAGGTCGTCTTGCCAACCCCGACATCGCCTTCCAGCAATACATGTCCACGAGAAAAGATACTGATGACCAGTGCCCGTACCGGAGCCTGCATGCCCAGCAGCGCGCCATTCAGTGACTGTTCGAAATGGAGAACGCGCTCGCGCCATTCATGAAGATTGATATTATTTTGCTGCATGGAAATCCCGGAATTATTGCTGGTTCAAGACGATTCAAGCAGAACATCTGTGGCCATTGCATACTCATGCTCTGCTTGAATGACCCTGCCGAAACGGCCGGCTCAAAAGCCGGCCGCTCCTTATGCGAACTCAATCAAGTTCATAAACAAACTTGCCTGTGGCCTTGGCATTGGCAATCCGTTTTGCATTACGGGCATCCATGGCCTTGATGCTGGCTTCCTGCTTGCCGACTTCGACCGGGTCATGCTTGGGGTCATACTTGGAACCGGCGATTTTTGCCGGATATCCTGGCTTTGCCTCCCAGCAATTACCAGGTTCCTTGCAATTTGTACCGTCATAGGCCAAAGCAGCGCCTGAAGACATCATTGCAGCTGCAACAGCCACCATTGTCAAAACGCGTTTCATGAACTTCTCCTTCTTGTCATATAGTTACTGGTGAGAGCGAATCACCACAGCCGGCCACCAGTAAGCACAACTGCGGAATAAAACCCTGCGGTCGATCAGTTCTTCCACTTGGCCTTTTTCGGATCTCCTTCGTAGATACTGCGTAACCAGCTCATGACCTGCAGGATCTCGTCCTTGGAAATCAGCCCTCGTTGCGGCCCCATCATGCCCTGCCCACCGCCGTAGATTGTTTCAAACAGCCCCTTATCCAGAACATTGCCGGGGTAAGTCCAATAGTCATCCGCCAATGCAGGGCCCAACTTGCCTTCCGCCAAGTGGCCATGGCAACCGGAGCAGGCTGTGGAATAAATGGTATAGCCGTTCTTGATGACTTCGGCATTGTCGTTGTAAGGGTTTTTACCGGTACGCAAGAACTCCTGTACTGCCTCGGTATCCGAACCTTTCCCATCGTTCAGATCCAGCACATCTCCGGATATGGTGCCGCGAAAATCCAGTATCGGTGCTGTCGCCACTTGCGCTACACCAGCTTGATCTGCCGCTGCGAGCTGGATAGTGGAATCAACTTTTGAACCAGATGCCGAAGATTGCTCACCAGCATGACATGACGGCAAAAAGACGCTCATTGCCAAGGCCATGCATAATGCTGAGTACTGCTTGTTTTTTAAAGATAAACTGACCATTATTTCCTCGAGTGTTGTGTTGTAATTGGCAACAACGGGATGCCTTCATTTTTCAGGATTGCTTCGATTTCATCGCGCTTCTCGGCGATTACGCGATCCAGCTCGGCCTGTAACTCCACGTCATCCTTGCGCACCCCCATTGCCACTTCATAATGCATAGGCACCGGCTGGCCATTGGCCTTCTTCGCATCGTCCTTGACGATCTCGACCTTGAGCGGGACCGGGCTCTGCTTGATGTATCTGGAAACTTCAGGCCCCCAGAGCATGGCGGCATGGATATATCCGGAACCGACATCATTCATGACCTCAAGCGGGTCGACTCTTACATATTTATTGCGCGTGGATTGGTAACGCTGTTTTTCGGAGAAATAGTCGAACATATCGTCGAAACGATTGATCTGCAGCAACATGACCTTGCCCGGACTGTCCGTCAAAACACCGATACGGAAATTCCGTTCCTTCAACAGTTCGTCATTCCATGAGGAAATATCGATGCCGCGATCTTCACGTGTGATGAATACATAACTACTTTTGTAATAGGGTTGTGTTTTCAGGACCCTGGGGTCAGTGCTGTCGACCGCTATAATCAGGTCACACTTGTTCTTGTCCAGATTGTCGCGAACAATCAGTCGCGCATCCTTCCAGAACACATAATTGACCTTTCTGTTGAGCGCTTTGCCAACCAGTTCCGCAATCCGGTTCTCAAAACCTTCCAGCCTGGAATTGGAAAATGGCATCTCATTTTCACCGGCACAGACATTGAGTTCCGTTGCCGCAAAACCTGTCAACGACGTTAACCCGACCACTCCCGAAAAAAGACTGCTTAACGCCAAACGTAAAAATTTCTGATTGAATGTTTGCATATACCGAAACGATTCCTTTAAGAGTTTTTGTTGATACAAGACGCATCCAGATAAATTGTCCGCAAGTGCTTTACAACCACCTGCAGACTTTTATCTGCATAGGCCCTGATCCTATCGACTGCACTGCCGGGGCATCCGCCCCGGCGATACAGTTTTCAACTCAACAGATTGCTCTGCCTCAGGTTACAGACTGAAGACCATCAGGCCGCCACCCATGTTGGTGTGGTGTTGCAGTTCCTTGAAGGCACCAACCGCACCCAGACCGGCACTAGGGTCAGTCAAGTCAAAGACCAGACCAACACCAGGCCAACCACCAACGCCGTACATGCTGCCAACGTACTGCTTACCCTTATGCGAGTAGGTCATCGGTGAACCGATACCACCAGAAGGCATCTTGAACTTCCAGAGTTCCTTGCCATTGGCGTTATCCAGTGCCTTAATGTGGCCATCCAGCGTGTTGTACCAAACCAGGCCGCCCTTGGTGTACAAGGTGCCGCCCCAAGCCGCAAACTTCTCCCACTTGGTCCACTTGGCCTTGCCTGTGGTCAGGTCGAATGCA
The DNA here is from genome assembly GCA_002842255.1 of Betaproteobacteria bacterium HGW-Betaproteobacteria-2. GTDB lineage: Bacteria > Pseudomonadota > Gammaproteobacteria > Burkholderiales > Methylophilaceae > UBA6140. Next base: position 2,977 of record PHCM01000184.1, read on the forward strand.
CGAATTTGACCCATTTCAGTCTTGGTCGGGCCACTCGGGCCAGGGTACATCGCCAGCGTTGCACCGACGAAGAACTGACCTGCGCGGTATGGCAGCATGAACGGCTCCCAATCCATACAGATATGGTTCAGACCGGCATAAAGTGTGCGACTTTCCGGATCATAGGCATCGAGACCCTGGTTGTGGAAACCCATGGCGGATGGACAGATGTTGGTACCCTTGTGATCCATGCGAGTTGAGAACTCAGGGTCACGTACAGGCACACCACTCTTCAGGTCAACCTTCTTGAACACGTTGACTGCCGGATCGACTTTCTCTGCCACGATCAAACCGCCGGTTTCACGATTGAGGGTGTAGAGAATGCCGTTACGGTCAATGTGACTCAACAATGGCGTGTTCTTGCCATTGACTGGCTGGTCGGTCAGCACCATCTGATTCACACCGGCGAAGTCCCACTCGTCGTGAGGTGTCTTTTGGTAACCCCACTTGGCTTCACCAGTATCCAAGTCACGTGCCCAGATGGTCATGGTCCACTTGTTGTCGCCCGGACGCATGGTTTCGTTCCATGGTGCAGGGTTACCGGAACCGTAGTAGAACAGGTTCAGCTTTGGATCATAGGCATACCAGCCCCAGTTGGTGCCACCGCCGATTTTCCAGGCGTCACCTTCCCAAGTCTTGGTACCGAGGCCGAATTGACCGTAATGCGGATTGTGCTTGTTGAAGTCCTTACCGATACGGATAGACTCATCGGAACCGGTAGCGTAAGCACGCCACTTGAGTTCGCCGGTCTTGAGATTGAATGCATTCACGGCACCGCGTACACCCAGTTCAGCACCG
>PHCM01000185.1 GCA_002842255.1 Betaproteobacteria bacterium HGW-Betaproteobacteria-2
CTGATTGTCGATGACACGTTCGACCATGACCTCGATCTTGCCGCCGCTGGCTTTCTCGCCGGTAAGCCTAGCCTTGATGACGCGGGTGTCGTTGAGGATGAGCAGGTCATCAGGGCCGAGGAACTCCGGCAGGTCGCGAAACCAGTCGTCGCTCAGCTGGCCGGTGCTGCCGTCCAGCCTGAGCAGTTTGCTGGCGCTGCGTTCAGGTGCGGGGAACTGGGCGATGAGTTCATCAGGGAGATAAAAATCGAAATCGGTAGTGCGCATAGTCCTGACTGCTTGTATAATACCGCCTCCCGTGCCGGGATGGCGGAATTGGTAGACGCAGCGGACTCAAAATCCGCCGCCGCGAGGTGTGGGGGTTCGAGTCCCCCTCCCGGCACCAGCATTATAAAGCAATAGTCCGCTTTATCTTTCAGCAGTCAGGTTTCACCTGACATCTTCTTCAGTAGCTCCTCGAATTCTTCCGGTGGCAAGGGTTTTGAGAACAGAAAACCTTGTGCGAAATCACATCCGATCTTGATCAGCAATGCCTTTTGTTCCTCGGTTTCCACACCTTCGGCAACGACCTTGAGGCCCAGCTTGTGAGCCATGGCGACGATGGCCTCGCATAGGTCCATGTCGTCTTTGCTGGTGGCCATATTCCTGATGAAGGACTGGTCAATCTTGATGTAGTCGATATCGAAACGGCTCAGATAAGACAATGAAGAGTAGCCGGTGCCGAAGTCGTCGAGTGCGACCTGGATGCCGGCATCGCGGTATGCCAGAAGTATGCTTTTGATGTCGTCGCTGGCTTCCATCAGCATGCCTTCCGTGATCTCAACCACGACTCCCTCGCCGGGAAGTTCCGTTTTTTGTAATTGCTTGCACCATGCCACCAGGCGGTTGCCGTTTTGTTGCAGTTGCGCCGGCGATTTATTGATACTGATCTGAAAGTCCTTGAAATATCCGGTGCGCCAATGCGCAGCCTGTTGTGTCGCCGTGCGATAGACCCATTCGCCGATGTCGCTGATTATGCCGGTTTCTTCGGCAATAGGGATGAACGCATCCGGATAGATGAGTCCATGCGCCGGGTGTTGCCATCGAATCAGGGCCTCTGCCTTGGCAATCCGGTTCGATGGTAGGTGAATGATGGGCTGGTAATAGATGCGATATTGCTGTTCCACCAGGGCTCCGCGCATGTCATTGGTCAATTGTCTGCGAGCCAGTGCTGCTTCCTGCATGGTGCTGGTGAAATAGGTGTAATTGTTGCGTCCTGATTTTTTACCAGATACATGGCCTGGTCGGCATTCTTGATAAGCTCTTCATATAAATCAGTGTCGATCGGAAAGATGGCAATACCGATGCTGGCTGAAACATACGCTACCTCGCCATTCAGGTAGAACGGCGCAGCCATGGTTTCGAGCATCCTGTCGGCAATCTGGTCGACACTCTCCAGATCGTGCAGCTGGCTCAGAGTGACAACAAATTCGTCCCCGCCGAATCGCGCCACGGTGTCCGTATCGCGCAAGCATGCGCTCAGGCGTTCTGCCGCCTGCCGGAGCAGTACGTCGCCCTGATCGTGACCTAGCGTGTCATTGATATCCTTGAAGTGGTCTATATCGAGAAACATGACCGCTGTCGGTAATCCGGTTCGCCTGGATTGTTTGGTTTCCTGTTTCAGGCGATCCTGAAACAGTACGCGGTTGGGTAAGCCAGTAATGGCATCATAGTGGGCAAGGTTTTTCAGTTGATCTGCGGAGCGTTTCTGTTCGGTGATGTCGCGGATAAAGGCACAAAATGCAGAGGCGTTCTGCAACTTGATCGATGATACGGTGAGCTCCACCGGAAACTCACTGCCATCTCGTCGCAACGCCTTTACTTCTATGCGTGTGTTGATGACTGGCCCGGTACCGGTTGATTGGTAGCGTTGCATGCCCTGCAGGTGCGCTTCACGCTGATCTGGTGGAATGATCAGGGTATGCAGCGGCTTGCCTATGGCTTCTTCCGAGCGCCAGCCGAACATGAATTCAGCCTGTTTGCTCCAGTGTGTGATAGTGCCTGCGGCATCAATTTCCACTACGGCGTCCATCGCCGCATCGATCATCGCCTTGAAACGGGACTTGTTTCTCCGTAAGTCAAGGGTTGTCTCTACACGATGTTTTATCATGCTGCGCGATAGTGCGATACCCATGCCCAGCATCAGCAGTGTGATCAGAGCCACATTCAGGTTTATCAGCAGATTGGCTTGTCTTGATATTTCCCCCAGCGTGCTTGAGAACGCATCCTCCAGTGGGGAGAGTTGCAGATTGACTGTGTTGATCTCATTGAGCAGGTTGGATCGATCGGCCTCGCTCAAGTTATTTTCCAGTATCCGGCCATGCACTTGCTGTCCCAGTGAAACCAGTCTGGCGATATGAGCGTCACCCTCTGTCCAGATGGAGATGACTTCCTGCATGATGGAGGTGTTTTTGAACCATAAGAACAGCCTGATCAGGTTCTGTACATCATCAGGGTGGTTTCTGCCTTCGATGAATCCCTGGCGAGCGCTTTCGATGTCGGGTTCAGGCTGTTCCAATGCGATGCGTGCCTTGCGGTCGCCCAGTGGTACGGCGATTGCCTGCAAATATTGTTGATAGTCGGCTTCAGATTGTGACCAGGCATAGGCATTGAGAAAAAAGACGGCCTCTTTCTGTGCCCTGGACCATTGGCTTTCGTCGGCAACATAGGCACGTAATGCTGACTGCAGGCTCAGGCTGATAGCGATCATGCCCAGCATGAATATCACGATGAAAATGAAAGGCCAGGTGGTTTGCAGCAGTTGCCGATTTACAGAGTGAATTTTATAAGCTCCGCCCATGTACCTTACTGCATGATAAGTGAAAGGACAGGTCGGGAATAGATGGCGCCTGCGTTTTCCTGGCTACGCTGTCATCGGGATGATGGCGATAAGGTGGGCGTGCGGAAGCGCTCAATGACTGGCAGATGTCTCAGAGTGTCAAAGACTGGCGGTAGTGCGGCAAGAAATCCGTATTAATCTTGATGCTAAACAATATGTTACATTTTTTTCCGGTCTTCAATCGATCTGTATCCGGGCGCTATACAAGATTACACGGGCCATGCAAGCAACTTGCTTGTGCAAGCCGGACGATTGTGTTAATTTCCAAAACGTAACAAAGTGTGACGAAATGTCGCAGCTTGTTATTCAGTTTGTAATTCGTTGTATTCGGTTTATTTGTTGTTGCAGTTCCTTATAAAAAACCACCCTTCAAGAGGTGGTTATAGTGGAGGAGGACGGCAGTGGCAGTACCAGTTACAGATTACAAAGTCATCGTACGACCACATTGCGCCTTGTCGCCAAGGGGCATGATGGCCGTCGTCGCTATTACTGCTGCATTCTCCCTACTCGTCGGTCTTGGTTTTTCATTTGCAGGTGCATGGCTGGTTCTGCCGTTCGCCGGTCTGGAAGTTCTTGCGATTGCCTATGCTTTTTATTACATCCACTGTCATGCAGGGGATTATGAAAGCATCACGATCGAAGGTGACAGCCTCACAATAGAAAAACACGACTATAAACATGATAGCCGGACAGTTTTTAACCGTTACTGGGCAGGCGTTCTCGTCAGGGAACTGCCCTGTGGCGACCATTCGCTGTTTCTTCGGTCGCATGGCAAGGAAGTGGAATTTGGCCGTCATTTCATGAACGACGACCAGCGCCTGCAACTGGCAGAACAACTAAAAAAACGTGTCGGTGTTATTACTTAAAACCTGATTTGGGAGTGGGTATGGTGATGCAGTTGATAAGAAAAATGGGCTTGTTCCTCATCC
>PHCM01000186.1 GCA_002842255.1 Betaproteobacteria bacterium HGW-Betaproteobacteria-2
CCAGACTGAATTCGAGGTTGTCGATCAGGCGGGTCTTGCCCAGTTTTGCTGCGGCCAGCACGACCAGCTGGCGTTCGGTTTTTTCTGCGGGCAATAAGGTTTGCGCGGAACGAATCGAGACATAGTCGACGATCCAGCCGAGTTGGGTCAGGTATTGCGCAGTTTGCGCTTCAATAGCGGCAAAATCCTGCTCGCCTTTTTTTGCTGCTTCGACCACCAGCTGCAGCGCACGCTGCAACCTTGGTGCTTCCAGCCGCTGTGCGGCTGACAGGTAGCCGTTGCGCGAGCTCATGGCGAGGCCATCGTCATCGCGCCGGGTGTTGACGCCAATAATCTCGATCGGCAGATTCAGTTGTTTCACCAGTTCGCGAATAATGAATAACTGCTGGAAATCTTTCTTGCCGAACACCGCGACCTGCGGTTGCACCATGTTGAACAGTTTCAGTACGACCGTGGCGACTCCGGCAAAATGGCCTGGTCGCGCGGCGCCGCATAGCTCATTGGCGATCGGCGGCGGATTGACGGTGATGGTCTGCTCGGTCGGATACATCTCCGCTTCGCTCGGTGCGAACACCACATCTACCCCGGCTACCTGCAGTTTTTCGCAGTCCGCATCCAGCGTGCGCGGATAGCTGGCGAGGTCTTCGTTGGCACCGAATTGCAGCGGGTTGACGAAAATGCTGACCACCACGCACTGGCCATGTTGTTTTGCAACCTCGACCAGTTGCAAATGGCCGGCGTGCAGGTTGCCCATGGTGGGCACGAAGACGATGGCGTTTTCTTTTGCCAGACGCTGCCGCAAACCGGCAACCGTGGTGATGATTTCCATGTGCACTGTGATCAGAAACTGTGTTCGGTGGCCGGGAAGCTGCCGTTCTTGACCGCCCTGACGTAGGCGGCAATGGCGGACTGGATGCTGTCCGCCCCCAGCATGAAGTTGCGCGAGAACCGCGGCGATTTGCCGGCATAGATGCCGAGCATGTCCTGCAGCACCAGCACTTGGCCGTCGCAATCCGGTCCGGCGCCGATGCCGATGGTCGGGATGCCGATGGCGGCCGTGATTTCCTGTGCCAGTTTTGCCGGCACCATTTCCAGCACCAGCATTCCGGCACCTGCATTTTCTAGTGTTTTCGCGTCGGCCAGCAGTTGTGCGGCAGTGGCATCGTCACGGCCCTGTACGCGGTAACCGCCAAGTTGATGGACGGATTGCGGGGTCAGGCCCAGATGACCGCAAACCGGGATGCCGCGCTGGGTCAAAAAGCGTACGGTTTCCGCCATCACTGCACCGCCTTCCAGTTTCACCATTTGCGCGCCGCTCGCCATCAGGCGGGTGGCGTTGCGCAATGCTTGTTCCGGGTTCTGCTGGTAGCTGCCGAAGGGCATGTCGCTGACGATATAGGCGGTCTTCGCGCCTTGGGCGACGCAGCGGGTGTGGTACTGCATGTCGTGCAGCGTGACAGCCAGCGTGCTGCTGGCGCCTTGCAGCACCATGCCGAGCGAGTCGCCGACCAGCAGCACTTCTACACCGGCGTTCTCCAGCAATGCGGCAAAGCTGGCGTCATAGCAGGTCAGCACGGCGATTTTTTCGCCCTGTCGTTTCATGTTTTGCAGCGTGGTCAGGTTCGTTGCGGCCATCGCCTTACTCCAGACTTGGGTTGAAAAACTCGCGCCGGCTGCGAATCTGCAGCGCGCGGTCGATCAGCATGTCGAGCGAAGCTTCATCGGCGGTGATGTTCAGCTTCTCGTTGTTGACGATGAGGATGGGCGAGGTATCGTACTGATGGAAGAATTCACTATAGGCCTCGGCCAATCTCGCCAGATATTCGCGCGGGATTTCCTGTTCATAATTGATGTTGCGCTGGGCGATGCGCTCATGCAATGCATCGACCGGGGTCTGCAGGTAGATGACCAGGTCCGGCGTCGAGGCCTTCAGTTGCAGATGCTTGTAGATCTGGCGGTACAGCGCGAACTCTTCGTCATCCAGGTTGAGGCGGGCGAAGATCGGGTCTTTTTCCAGGAAAAAATCGGCGATGGTGGCGGAGGCAAACATGTCGCGCTGGGTCAGGTCGCCCAGTTGGCCGGCACGCTGGAACAGGAAGAACAGCTGCGTCGGCAAGGCATAGCGCTGTACGTCCTGATAGAAGCGTGGCAGGAAAGGGTTGGCTTCGGCGTTTTCCAGCAGCAGGGTTGCCGAGTAGCGGTCAGCCAGCTTGCGCGCAAGTGTGGTCTTGCCGCTGCCGATCGGGCCTTCGATGACGATATGTGGATATCTGTCGGTTAAGTCGGTCTTGATGATAGTCATTACAGGATACTCATAGCCTGATCGCGCCACACCTTCATGGGATTACTCTTGTCACGCCCTGATCCGGGCAGGCCGCAGCAAGTTCGGCGACGGTCTGGTTCGCCAGTTCCGGTTCCGGAATCACCAGATCCGGTGCAATTTCCGCCAATGGTAACAGCACAAAGCCGCGCATGTGCATTCTCGGGTGAGGCAGGGTCAGATCCTCGGTCTGCATGCGCAGGTCGTCGTAGAGCAGCAGGTCGAGATCCAGCGGACGCGGTGCATTGGGGAAAGGCCGCTCCCTGCCATGCAGGTTCTCGATCGCCAGCAGGTAGCGCAATAGTTTTTCCGGGTCGAGCCTGGTTTTCAGTTCCACTACCGCATTGATGAAGTCGGGTTGGTCTTCGTAACCAAGCGGTGCAGTGCGGTAGAGCGAGGATCTTTTGACTACTTCGGTGTTGGGCATGGCATCCAGTTCATCAAACGCCTTGAGTATTTGATGTGCGGGCGAATGCATGTTGCTGCCCAGGGCAACGTAAGCGCGACTCATTCTGTTGGCTCGGATGAAGACTGGCCAGCACCCGCTGGTCTGCTACGTTTGCGGCGGCGGCGTTTTTTCGGCTGCGTGTCGGGCAGCAGCATGGCGGCGCGTGCCTCGCCATCGGCATGGGCAAAATCCGTCCACCACTGGCCGAGTTCAGCCGGCACTTCGCCGGATTCGCAGCGCAGCAGCAAAAAGTCATAAGCCGCGCGGAAGCGCGGATGTTCGATCAGCGAATACGGCCGCTTGCCGCCACGCTGTTCGAATCGTGGCTGCATGCCCCAGATTTCGCGCATGGTGCTGCTGTAGCGTTTGTGGATGGCCAGTTTTTCGGCCTGGATATCGCAGACCTCGGTCATCGCCATGTGCAGCGCCGGGATCGGCCGCTCGCCTTGTGCCTGAATGCGGTTCCAGGCGGTCAGCACCTCGTGCCAGAGCAGCGTGGCGAAAAGGAAGCTGGGCGATACCGGCTTTTCCGCCAGCACGCGCTCGTCGGTGTTCTGCAGTGCCAGGTTGACGAAACGTTCGCCCACCGGTTGCTCCACGACCACATCGAGCAAGGGCAGCAGGCCGTGGTGCAGGCCGTGCTTGCGCAATTCACGCGCGCTTTCCATGGCGTGGCCGGAAAGGAATAGCTTCAGCATCTCGTCGAACAGGCGCGACTCCGGTACATCCTTCAGCAAGTCGGCCATTTTCGGGATAGGCGCGGCAGTAGCGCGGTCCAGCTTGAGCCCGAGTTTGGCCGACAGGCGCACGGCCCGCAGCATGCGCACCGGGTCTTCGCGGTAACGGGTTTCCGGATCGCCGATAATGCGCAGCACGCCGGCCTTGATGTCGGCGACGCCGTTATGGAAATCCAGCACCTCCTCGGTGGCCGGATCGTAGTACAGCGCATTGGCGGTAAAGTCACGGCGCAGCGCATCTTCTTCCTGGTTGCCGAACACATTGTCA
>PHCM01000187.1 GCA_002842255.1 Betaproteobacteria bacterium HGW-Betaproteobacteria-2
AAGCCATGAGGCCGGGCCAGTTACTGCTGATAACACTGCTGCTGCCAGCTGCTGCATCGGCAGGCGAACGCATCCTTGATACACGCGATGGCAGCACACTCAATCGCGATCAATTGATTGAGCGAATAGCGGACAACGCGTTCATCCTGCTCGGTGAGTTGCATGACAATCCCCGGCACCACAAGCATCGCGGTGAGTTACTGACAGCCATGCAACAACGCACGCCACTGATCGTGGTGGCCGAGCACCTGGAACGCGGCAAACGGTATGCCGCCGACAGCGACCTCAAGTCGGATCTCGAACGCGCCGGTTTCGATGCCAGGGGTTGGCACTGGCCGTTGCATGAAGCCATGTTCGCGCAGATCAGTACCGCCGCCATCCCCTTGTTCGGCGGCAACATCCCGCGCGAAACCGCACGCAACACGGTACGTCAGGGTGAATCTGCACTACCTGCCGAACTGGCAAAGATAATCGCGGAAGCGCCGCTGGATGAAAGCGCACAGGCCAACCTTGATACAGACCTGCAGGACAGTCACTGCAGCCAACTGCCTGCAGGTATGTTGGAAGGCTTGCGGCTGGCACAGCGCGGGCGCGATGCCGCCATGTTCGAGGTCATGCGTCAAAACAACAACGCAGGCGCTACTGCCCTGCTGGCAGGTAATGGCCATGTACGGCTGGATTACGGCATTCCGAGCCTCATACGCAAGCATCTGCCGGATGCGCGCCATGTGGCCATCGGGTTTATCGAGGAAACGAATGATAAGGAAATTGATGCGCGCTCATATCGCGAGCGCTTTGACTATGTGTGGGTAGTCGCAAAAGTGGAAAGTCGCGACGACCCTTGTGCGAGCTTTGGCCAGGCAGGCAAAGACCGTTAATGATGGAAAAACAGAGGATGAAGGGACGACATCAATGTGTTCCGTCATCCTCATGTTCATGAATCTCCTGCCCGGCCTTTTGCAACATGAGCTGCACCTCCTGTTCAGTAGTCGGCGCAACAAAATCCGCACCTGCAGCATTGACCATGTAAGCGACGGCATTTGCCATTTCAAGATCAGTCACACTGGGGTCACCACCGCGCGGTGGCATCATGCCCTCGCCCTTGATCGACTCATAAACCAGAATGCCGTAGCCCTCTTCAATCAGCTCGGCCCAGGCCGCACGATCGCCGAATTTGGGCGCTTCATTTACACCTGTGGCATGGCAGGCCATGCAGACATGCTGATAGACCATCTCTCCGCTTCTGGCGCGAAGCTGGACTGCTGCAGCTGCGGTGACCACTTCGGGATCGGCGGCAACTTGTGATACGGGGTCGGAACAAGCCGTCAGCAGGCCGATAACCGGAACCAGCAGCAGCTTGCGCCACGCCATTACCGGCATTAGTTTCCTTGTTTGCATATGTTCACTATCTTCTTTGATTATCCAGCGCTGTTCAGTCAGTCTGGCGTACTGACGAAACCCATTTTCTTGATGCCGGCATTCTGTGCATCGGCCATCACCTCAGCCAGCAACTGGTAGCGCGTCAGCTTATCGGCACGGATATGCAGTTCGGGCTGCGGTTCCTGCACGGCGACCTGTTGCAATCTCAGTGCAAGTTCGCCCTGCACCATCGAAACATCATTCCAGTACATGCGCCCTGCATCATCTATCGAGATCGAGACTATCTCGGGTTTCTCCGGCAGCGCCTGGCTACTGGCCTGCGGCAGATCGATCTTGACCGCATGCGTCAGCAAAGGTGCCGTGATGATGAAAATGACCAGCAACACCAGCATGACATCGATCAGCGGGATCATGTTGATTTCATTCATCGGCGCAGTATGACTGCCCGAGTTGAAGCCATGTCCTGAACCTATCATGCCGACACCTCATGCAAATGGGCTGCGGTCTTTGCTGCAGCAGCCGTTTGTTGCACATCCTGCTGCTGGTTCTCTTTCAGCGCTGCACCGGTAGTCAGCAGCACGTGCACTTCCTGGGCGAAGGATTCGGTCTGGGCCAACAGGTTGCGATTCATTCTGACAAAGGCGTTATAGGCCAGTACCGCAGGTATCGCTACAGCCAGGCCCAGCGCCGTCATGATGAGCGCTTCGCCCACCGGTCCGGCCACCTTGTCCAGAGTTGCCTGACCACTCAGGCTGATACTGGCAAGCGCGTGGTAAATACCCCAAACCGTGCCGAACAGGCCAACGAACGGGGCAATGCTACCGACCGAAGCCAGCACGGTCAGCCCATGTTCCATTTGGGCCGACTCTTCCGCCATGACCTTGCGCATGCTGCGTGCGATGAATTCATCCTGATTGCAGATTTCACCGGCTTTTTGCACTGCATGGTGGCGGTAGTGATCTGCAGCCTTGATCGCCCGGGTCACGATAATCGAGGCCGGCACACCATCTGCGGGCTGCTGTATCGCGGCCTGCAGATTCTTGGCCTGCCAGAAACGCCTGATGTAGGCAACTGAGGCGTTACGCAAGCGAACGGCGCGGTAACCTTTGACAAAAATCAGGTACCAGCTCGCGATGGACATCGTGAGCAAGGCGATGGCAACCAGCAGAGAGACTACGCCGCCTTCTGCAATAAATTGCAGGCTGTTGAATTCATATCCGTTATTCATTGCTGTTTCCTTCTGTTTTAAATGCTGCTTTAAATAGTGCCGTTCGCTATCAGCTCTTGTCCATCAACCGTTCAATGTGAACTGGATCGGTACGATGACAAATGCACTGATTGGCTCTTTATCACGCTTGGCCGGAATAAAACGCCATTTTTTCACGGCATCCAGGGCGGCCTGATCCAACCTGGCAGAACCGCTTCCAGCCTCGATTTCCACCGATTGCGCCGCGCCGTTTGCGGAAACCAGCACACGCAACAGCACACGCCCTTCCTCTCCGATACGTCGGGACAGAGGTGGGTATTTGGGTGCTGGATTATGCAAATAGGCTGCGCCAAACTTCGGCGGTTCAATCACCTCTTTCATCTCCTCGACCACCGGAGGTTCCTGTTGCGCAACTACCGGCACAGGAACAGGTGCAGCAGTGGGCTCTGCAGATACAGCCGGAACAGCCTCCGCTGCCGGAACCGGCTCTGCTGGTTGTGGCACCGGCTCTGGCTTGACCACTTTTTGCACCGGTTCAGCTTTCCTGATGACCGGCTTGGGTTCAGGTACGCGTTCAGGCTCAGGAATGATTTCCACCACTTCCGGCGCCGGATCGCTCACCAGGCTGACCATCATGGCCGCGGCTTCCGGCTTCGACGCCTCGTCAGGCTCCATTGAGTTGCTCAGCAGCAAGCCGCCCAACACCAGCACATGCCCTGCCACCACCAGGAACAAGGCTTTGCTGGAAAAGTCCGGCTTATCAGTGCTTGCCAGCCCGTCCGCCAACAACAGCTCATCATTGGCTGCCGTCACGCTATGCGGCGGCTTCGTGCGCGGATGCGTGCTGACCAGGCCGGGCATGGCTTTTACCGCTGACAGCTCAATGGACATGTCTGATAGCTCCTTCGCATTCATACGCCGACCTGGCGGCATTCAATGCTGCCAATCTCGCCTGCGCCTCTTGCAACATCTGGCTCAGGTTTGAGAACGCATGCACTTCAAGACGCATGCTCACGGCGCCGATCTCAATCTCTGCAACATGGCAATCTTCACAATAAGAGACACGGCAACCTTCGGTGCCGGCCAACACTATTCGTTTACAGGGGCTCGTATTCATCACGTCTCCTTGTCGCTTATTTGGTCAAAATCAGCTTGTCCTGACTGGTCAGGCGCAAGCG
>PHCM01000188.1 GCA_002842255.1 Betaproteobacteria bacterium HGW-Betaproteobacteria-2
ACCAGTACCAACCGTGCGCCCCGGCAATGTACGCCAGGCGAACCGGGTGAGGAGTTCGAGCTTTATATGGAGCTCAAGGTGTTGGCCGATGTCGGCCTGCTGGGCATGCCGAATGCCGGAAAGTCCACCTTTATTCGTTCAGTCTCGGCTGCCAAACCGAAAGTGGCGGATTATCCGTTCACTACGCTGCATCCGAATCTGGGTGTGGTCCGCGTGGATACCAATCGCAGCTTCGTGATTGCCGACATCCCGGGCCTGATCGAAGGTGCCGCCGAAGGTGCCGGGCTTGGCCATCAGTTCCTGCGCCATTTGGCTCGCACGCGTCTCTTGCTGCATATCGTCGATATTGCGCCTTATGATGAATCGGTTGACCCGGTGCAGGAAGCGAAAGCCATCGTCGAGGAATTAAGAAAGTATGACGAAGAACTTTATAATAAACCGCGTTGGCTGATCCTGAATAAAGTCGACATGCTGGAAGACCCGGATGCGACGATCAAGCAGTTCATTCGGGATTATGACTGGGACGGCCCTTGTTTCGCCATTTCTGCCATCAGTGGCACCGGCACCAAGGAGCTGATTTACGCCATCATGGAGCATCTGGACAATACAAAGCGAATAGAAGAAGAGTCCACACAAAATGAACTCCCTACTGACTGATGCACAGACGCTGGTCGTAAAGGTCGGCTCCAGCCTGGTGACCAATGATGGTCAGGGCTTGGATCGGGCTGCGATTTCGGCCTGGGTGACACAAATTTCCCAGTTGGTGAAACAGAAGCGCGAGGTCGTGCTGGTTTCCAGCGGTGCGGTGGCGGAAGGCATGCAAAGACTGGGCTGGAAGAAGCGTCCGACCAATATCAATGAATTGCAGGCTGCTGCGGCCGTTGGCCAAATGGGTCTGGTGCAGATGTATGAGTCGTGTTTTTCGCAGCACGGGCTGCACACGGCACAAGTGCTGCTGACACATGAGGACCTGGCCGACCGCAAACGTTATCTCAACGCGCGCAGTACGCTGCGCACCCTGCTTGACCTCAACGTCATTCCCATCATCAACGAGAACGATACGGTCGTCACCGATGAAATCCGTTTTGGCGATAACGATACCCTGGCTTCGCTGGTGGCCAACCTGATCGAAGCCGATGTGCTGGTCATCCTGACCGATCAGTCCGGCCTGTATTCAGCTGACCCACGCAAGCATGCCGATGCTGTGTTCGTCGAACGCGAGACTGCGGGTAATCCTGCACTGGAAAAAATGGCGGGTGGTGCTGGTAGCGCTATCGGCAGCGGCGGCATGCTGACCAAGGTGTTGGCCGCCAAGCGCGCCGCCCGTAGCGGTGCCGGTACCATCATTGCCTCTGGCCGTGAGTCTGACGTTCTGCTCAGACTGGCAGCCGGTGAACGCATAGGCACGCATCTGCATGCCGAACAGATCAAGACCCTGGCCAGAAAACAATGGCTGGCCGACCACTTGCGGGTGGCTGGCAAGGTCATGCTGGATGCGGGAGCAAGCAAGGCGCTGCTGCAGGATGGCAAGAGCCTGTTGCCGATAGGCGTGGTCAAGGTCGAAGGCAGCTTCGATCGCGGTGACGTGGTTGCCTGTGTCGACCCTGATGGCAAGGAGATCGCCCGCGGCCTGGTCAATTATAATGCCGCTGAAACAGCACGCATTCTGCGCAAGCCAAGCAGTGAGATAGAAAAGACACTTGGCTATATCGATGAACCTGAGTTGATACACCGTGACAATCTTGTAGTCTTGGCATAAAGGACGAAACATGACCGACAAAAAACCATTAGTCGCCATCATCATGGGCTCGGACAGTGACTGGCCGGTGATGAAAGCCGCGGCACAGATGCTGGCAGATCTCGGCGTTGCCTATGAGGCCAGAGTGGTTTCGGCTCATCGAACACCAGACCTGATGTTTGAGTTTGCCGAGAGCGCAGCAGCCAACGGCTACAGGGTGATCATAGCCGGCGCTGGCGGCGCGGCCCATTTGCCGGGTATGGTGGCCTCCAAGACGACATTGCCGGTACTCGGTGTGCCGGTGCCGTCCAAACATCTGAATGGACAGGATTCCCTGCTCTCGATCGTACAGATGCCCAAGGGTATCCCGGTCGCGACCTTTGCCATCGGCGAGGCCGGTGCCGCCAATGCCGGATTGTTTGCAGCATCCATACTGGCCAATGATGACAAGGCCCTGGCTCAGAAGCTGGCGGCATTTAGATCGGCGCAGACGGAAAAGGTCATGTCCATGACGCTTTCCGAGCAGCCTTGATAAACAAGTCTGATCTTTTCGTAACAAGTCCAGGTTTTAAGAATTTTTCGTGGAGTTATCTTGAGTAAAAACGCCATTTTGCCTCCCGCCATGCTCGGTATGCTGGGCGGCGGCCAGTTAGGCCGGTTCTTTGTCATTGCCGCTCATGAGATGGGCTACAAGGTCACCGTGCTGGATCCGGATAAAAACAGTCCGGCCGGCAGGATTGCCGATGTGCATCTGTGTGCGGCATATGATGATGCAGAGGCACTGAAACAGCTGGCAGAGACTTGTGCGGCCGTAACAACCGAATTCGAGAATGTGCCGGCTGCCACGCTGGAGCAACTGGCGCAGCACTGCACAGTGAGGCCGAGCGCGTCAGCCGTGGCGATTGCCCAACATCGTGTGTCAGAGAAGACGTTTTTCCGTGATGCGGGATTGCCGGTTGGCGAATTCGTTGTGATTAATACAGAAGATGATTTGCCGGCGGATGACAGTTCAATCTATCCGGCCGTGCTCAAGGTGGCGCGCTTCGGCTATGACGGCAAAGGCCAGGCCCGCGTGAAAAGCCGCGTGGAAGCGCAGCAGGCGTTCGCCCAGTTCAAGCAGGAAACCTGTGTGCTGGAGCAGATGCTGGTACTGGATTACGAGGTTTCGGTAGTGCTGGCACGCGATGCGCAGGGCAAGGTCGCCGCTTTCCCGTTGGCCGAGAACAGCCATCTGAACGGTATCCTCGATGTGACGATTGCGCCGGCCAGGGCAACGGAAGTGATCAAGGCCAAGGCGCAGGCACTGGCTATTACGATTGCAGAAAAACTGGATTATGTCGGCGTGCTCGGTGTCGAGTTCTTTGTTTCCGGCGGCAAGCTGCTGGTCAATGAAATGGCACCGCGTCCGCACAACTCAGGCCATTACACGATCGATGCCTGTGTCACCAACCAGTTCGAGCAGCAGGTGCGCGCGCTGACCGGCCTGCCGTTGGGTGACAGTCATTTGCATAGCCATGCCGTGATGGTGAACATTCTGGGTGATGTCTGGAAAGGTGCCGAGCCGGCATCGGAAAAATCATTTGCCCATCCGAACCTCAAATTGCATCTTTACGGCAAGCATGAAGCGCGGCCGGGCCGCAAGATGGGGCATTTCACTTTGCTGGGCCGCGATACGGAAAGCACCCTGAATCAGGCGCGTATCGCACGTGCTGAACTGGGCATAGGTTGAACCAGGGTTTGGTTGAAGGCGCGGGGATATCTGATTGCCCGTGATGTTGAAAGTTGCAGGTAATAAAAAAGCCGAACATGATGTTCGGCTTTTTTATTACTGTCTTTACTACAGCTTGATGGCTTAAGCCATTGCCTTGATGGCAGCGCTCAGGCGGCTCTTATGGCGAGCAGCCTTGTTCTTGTGAATGATCTTCTTGTCAGCGATACGGTCGATGACGCTGACATTGGCAGTAAAAGCTGCGGTTGCAGCAGCTTTATCGCCAGCTTCAACTGCCTTCACGACCTTCTTGATC
>PHCM01000189.1 GCA_002842255.1 Betaproteobacteria bacterium HGW-Betaproteobacteria-2
ACTTCACTACCTTTCATTTCACCCTGCCACGCGCCAAATGAACCATCACGACATCACAATCTTCATCATAGATGACGACCCTGCCGTCAGGGATTCATTGAGCCTGATGCTACAACAGGACGGATACCGGACATGCAGCTTCGAATCGGGCGATGCCTTTATTGCCGCAGTCAATCCGGATATTCAGGGCTGCGCCATTGTGGATATCCGCATGCCGGGAATGGACGGCATACAACTGCAGGAGGAAATGATCAACCGCCAGATGCAGTTGCCAGTCATCTTTCTGACGGCGCATGGCGATATCCCGAAAAGTGTAAAAGCCATGAAAGCCGGTGCCGTCGACTTCCTGACCAAACCGGTCACCCGCATGGATCTGCTTGCCGCCCTGCAAACGGCAGGCAAGAAGATCGAGCAAATCAAGACAAGTACGGCCAGTCATCTGCATGCAAAATCACTGCTGGACGCACTGACCGAGCGAGAACTGCAGGTAACCGCTCTGGCCATTCTCGGCCACAGCAACAAGGAAATCGCCCGCAAGCTGGGCATCAGCCATCGCACGATAGAGATCCACAAGTCCAACATCATGAAGAAGACGGGTGCGCTCAACCTGCTTGAGCTGGCGAAACTGGCTCATGATGGTGGCCTGTCAAACTGATCCGGACACCCCCTTTGTCGTAAACCCCTGAAAGCCACCTCTAGGTGCTCACACGGATTATCCATCCACAGCATTATTGGTACCTTGAACCGGTAACAAGCCTTTCGGTAACTAACCGCAAGTGTGGCAAAAGGTCTTCTCATGCAGACTCCACAAACAGAAATGGATATATTTCAGGCAATTCTGGCCAGAAGATCGGTGCGCAGTTACACCCGTCAAAGAGTCACGCACAAAACCATCATGGCCTTGCTCACCGGTGCCGCAAGAGCGCCCGCAGTGCTGCATGAAGAACCTTGCGCGTTCGTCATCATCCAGGACCGGGAACTGTTACAGACCCTATCCGATTACACCAGGCCTTTACTGAATACGCGTCCGGAAATTTACGATAATGTGAGCATCCAGGTTTCGAATCATCCGGACTTCAATCTGTTCTATGATGCCGGCACACTGATCATCATCTGTACAAGATCGGCAGCTCCTTTTGCCGAAGCGAACTGCTGGCTGGCGGCTGAAAACCTGATACTGGCTGCATGCGGAATGAACCTTGGAACCTGCATCATAGGCGCCGCATTGCCGGCCATGAAAACGTTGGAATTGAAACCAAGATTCGGCATACCGGATCAGTTCGAGGCCGTAGTGCCCATCGTTCTTGGCTGGCCTAGAGGTGAAGCCCGCCGCGTACCGAGAAAAGCGCCGGTAATAGTCAACATGATTCCATCATTGCTTGATTGAGAGCTTGTTGCGCTGCTTGAAAACTTGAATGTGGCCCACTATCACCTAGGAGCACGACTTTCAATCCTGAACAACCATCACGGAAAGGATCATCATCATGCCCATGAGCGAATTATGTAACGCAGGAGTCGTCACGGTAGAACGCAGCAGTACAGTTACCGATGCCTGCAAGCGCATGCGTCAGAAACATGTGGGGGCGGTGGTTGTCATCGACTCAAGCAAAGGGAGACCAACACCGGTCGGCATCGTAACCGACCGGGATGTCGTGGTGGAACTGGTGGCGACGGAACTGGATCCAGACGTCATCACAGTCGGCGACATCATGGTGGGCGGCCTCGCCGTCATCAACAAAAGCGCCGGCCTGTTTGATGCCATCAAACTGATGGCAGACAAGGGAGTAAGAAGATTGCCGGTAGTAGATGATGACGGCACCCTGCATGGCATTGCCACGCTGGATGACATGCTGACGCTACTGGCGAAAGAGTTGGGGGCCTTAAGCAAATTGGTCGAGCGCGAACAGAAAAGCGAGGCGAAGAGACGGCGCTGACCTAGCTGTCGACCAAGGCACTTTAACGATAAGCAAGTGACACCGCTTGATATTGAAGAAGCTGACCGGTCAGCCAGACCAGATCAGCTTCTGGTAAACCATCCAAGCAGTTTAACCCCGTACGTATATGATTTTTTTGGTGCCGCCGTCGCAGGTACCCACCTGCCTGCCCGGCTCGTCAGCGTCGATTGGCACGACTTTCAGGCTATAGCTCGGTACGCCCTTGGCATCGATCTTGGCGGCGATTTCTTCTTTGAGTTCTTCGCAAGGCTTGATTGCAGCTTGAGCAGATGCACAAAACGCCAGCATTGATAAGATCAGCATGGTCTTTTTCATTGAATTTCCCCTGAGTTTTGCCTATATCGGCGCGTTTATCATACACCTTTAGCAAAATTTCGACCTTTCCGACCATTCTGAGAAGGCTGGATACTGTCAAAACTCAGCACCTTACAGAGTTACGCCTGACAAATTGATAAACAAGGCAATCACACCGCCATGCTGCAACAACCTGCTCTACATCCTTGCCAATTCCGTTCAGCTCAGCTCAACTCAACCCATATCTTGTCCAGCCGCTTGGCCGATACCGGGAATGGCGTCTTTAATTCCTGCGCAAAGAGTGAAACTCTCAGCTCTTCCAGCAACCAGCGGAAATCTGCCAGCGCCGGTTCGATTTCCTCCCCGGCCTTGCGCTTTGCCTCCACCCGTTCGCTCCATCGTTGCCAAAGCCTTGCCAATTCCTGTGCATGGCGCGTGTCGCGTTCCACGCTGTTCGGATATTTTTCCAGGCGCAGCTTCAGCGCTTTCAGGTAGCGCGGCAGATGCTGCAATCTCTCCCATGGCGTCTGGCTGAAAAAATGCGCGGGCAGCAATAACGCCAGTTGTGCCTCGGCTTCTTTCTTGATGCGCGACATTGCATTCGGCAGGCTGTTCAGTTTTTGGGTCAGCTCCTGATATTCCACGGCGATCGATTGCGCCAGGCGTGCGCTGGCCTCGGCCACGGCAGGCAGACGGGTTCTCGCCCGCTGTTTGAGCGTCATGAACTCGGCATTGGTGCGCGGCAAATCGTCTTCGCCGATAAAGGCGCGGTCGGCGATGGCCGTCAGCAAGTCTTCACGCAAGGCATCCGGCGCGATCAGGTTACGCAGCAGCAAGGCGTACTGGTTGAAACCGGGCAGGCCTTTCTCCAGCTGTTTCATCTGCTCTTTCAACTCAAACCGCATCAGGCGCCTGACGCCAGCGCGATGGGCTTGGTTGGCTGCTGCGGCCATGTCGAACAGTTTGATGGAAACACTGTCTTTTTGATCCTCCAGTGCGGGATATCCGGTCAGTTGGCGGCGCTCTCCATTTGAATCCTGACGATTAAAACTCAGCGTTTTAGGCAGGTCACCAAAATCCCATTGTTTCAGGCCGGTCTTTTCGATATCCGGCGATGCACTGCGGAAGGTCAGTTGAGCGGCCTGCCCCAGCTGTTGCCGGAGCGCATTCCAGTTGCGACCCATGCCCAACTCGCGATTCTTGTCATCCACCACGCGGAAGTTCATGCACAGGTGCTCAGGCAATTCCCCCTGCCAGTCGTCCACACCGAGTTTCAGCCCGGTACGCTGCTGGATATAACCGGCCAGCTTAGGCAACAAAGCCCCTTCAGCAACAGGATTCGCTTGCAAAAAGGCCGTGACGAAATCCGGCACCGGCACGCAAACGCGGCGATAAGTCTTGGGCA
The DNA here is from genome assembly GCA_002842255.1 of Betaproteobacteria bacterium HGW-Betaproteobacteria-2. Lineage (GTDB taxonomy): Bacteria > Pseudomonadota > Gammaproteobacteria > Burkholderiales > Methylophilaceae > UBA6140. The sequence goes on from PHCM01000189.1 coordinate 3,655, forward strand.
GCGCCTTGATCAGCCAAGTCAGCTTGTCACGTATCATGCCCGGCACCAGCCACTCCGCCTGCGTGGCATCCAGCTGGTTGAGCAGTGCCAGCGGGATGGTG
>PHCM01000190.1 GCA_002842255.1 Betaproteobacteria bacterium HGW-Betaproteobacteria-2
CAGATGCAACGCAAAGGCCTAACACCATCAATGCATTGGCACCTCACACCGGGTAGTGTTGTATTTATGCAACAGATTTCTGATGGATCGCAGCCGGTCTGAATCCAGATTGGCTTTCCTATTCAAGTTCAGGCATGCCGCACCCCGGAATCCCAGGTAGTCCGGCTTTAAATCCAGCAATGTCTCAATATGTGTTTCTCGAAGTGATCCTGCCAAGCCGGTCAACAGATTCTGCGTGTGAGCGACATCACAGAATGACTCTATATCCTGCACAGTCAGACAATCCAGCAGGCTGCCATTCTGTTTATTTGCGGTATCCAGCATAACGCCATGGAATCCGACGGCCTTCAGTACTGACACCAGACTGAAAGCCGGTTGCTGATCCGCCATCAACACTGCAACCAATTTTCCCTCTGCCTTTGCGAGCCGTCCGATTTCACGGGCACATACCTCCAGTTGCTGTCCGCTGCCAAAAAATCCTATTTTGACGATATCAACACCGGTAGCCATGACCTCCTGCACCGCGTTCGCCAGCAAATCCGATTGCATCGGCAAATCACCTATCGTCGCGCTGGTGACACACCGGTTCCCTGTGGCCGCCACGATTGCGGCAATCTCTGTCAATGGCAAGCGTCCCAAGGCACCTTCGGCAGGGTTTTTCATATCGAGAATATCGACACCCGCATCCAGTGCAAGCTCGGCCTCTTGCAGATTGGTCACACTAATCAGCACACCAGTCACGCCATATTCCCCAGATTCGTTTCTGCCCTGTAATTCTCCACGCGCTCCACCAGCCATTGCCAGGCCTGCATCTCGCGCTCTCCCGCGGTCTTCTCGATGGCAATATTCAGATAAGCCATTTCTGCATCAATTTTTTCCATCGGCAGCATATGCAAGCGGCTGACCAGAACCGCCAGCTCGATCACCGCTGCCTGGGCACGGTTGAAACCACGGAATGGCTGGGGTTGCGCTTCATGGACGACCTTGAAAACCAGTTCCGGCCTCTGCGCATCCTCGCGAACTTCAAGCAGTTGCAATTCCCGATGTGCCAGTGCCGATTCAAGCACGACTCCATGAACCTTGTCTGCCGGTCTTGATGGCCAGTCACGTCGACCAGTCAGCGCCCCGGCAAAGACACGCACATCGTCGGTCAGATTCATGACGGCACAACGATGCAACAGGATATTATCCAGACTGATGGATGGACGAAAGGGCGCCATGATAACCAGATCACCCCTCTCCCTGATACCGAAAGGCGCAATGTATGGTCGATCATCAGCATCCAGACTGGTGATGATAGTTTCATAGATAAGAGGCATGCATCCTATTCCTTTTTTGCCCGCTTCTCTTTCAGTGAGGCCGCACGGTGAGTCACTCGCCCTTCCGGTTTCTTTTGTTCTGGATTACAGCCCCATTCCAGTTCCTCATCCTGCTTGTAGCGCTTTCCCAGTTGCCAGGCGATCTGCGCACGCGCCAGTTCCACGCCCAGATAAAAGGCATGCGAGGCATCATCATCCACCTTCAGATGCGGATATAACTTGAACGGATCGGTATCCTGATAATGTCCTTCGCGATTGTAGACATGCAAACCGGTTTCGCTGACTTGTATGCGAAAGCTGGGATCCTTGATGGCAGCAGCAAATTCAGCAATTTCATCATCCGTATAAGGGAAAGGCCGCCGGTCGTGCAGACCAAGCAGTCCATTGCTGTAATCTCGCGGCAGCCGCCGGTCTTCACGCGCCGCATACATGATGCGACGCGCCACATCGGCCTCGGCAATCGCATTAACCGCGTGCGGACTGACTGAAGTTGCCAGCACGGCATTGATGCCAAGTTCCGAAATAATGCCGAAAAGAATGGCATTGATGCCGGTCGTATCAGCATCGGTCAGTTCCGTCAGATTGCCTACACCCATCATGATCTGGATGTCTGGATAACGTTTGCGCAAGCGCTGATATCTGACGATGGACTCACCCAGACCGAAAGGAATCGGGTCAAGGATGGCATCAGCAATGAATGCCCTATCCCGCTTTTGCATCGCTTCAATCGCCCGATAAAGCGATGGCAGATTACCCGGTGAAGATGGGATCAAAACTGGCGTCGAGGCCACTTCATCCGCAATCCAGAGTGATTTTTCGTTAAGACTCAGAAGATAATCTGCGCCGCTTTGTCCTGCCAGCAACAGGTCATCCTGATTGAGCGAGTCGACGCTGACCATAAAACCTGCGGCCTTGAGCGCACGGATAGCGTCTGCGAGATGCGGGAACGGTGTGTTGGGTAAACAGCCCAGATCGATGACATCCGCACCCTGCTGCCGGTATGCCTCGGCTCGACGGATAATGGCGTCTACAGTCAAATCCGGCGCTTCAACGATCTCGGCAAATATACTGACATCATATCCGGACAAATCAGGCTCCTTGCCACCATGACCGAAATATTGCGGCAAATCCTTCAGGTCTTCAGGCCCGAGTTCGACAGGGATGCCGTATTTTTCTTCCAGTTTGGTCAGATCGCCTCGGCATAATCCGGGCAGCACCATCTTGTCAGCGTCGCCCGTATCAGGCAAGCGACGCAGAATCAGCTCCGGTGTCATCAGAGCGGCGACCGATACACCGACCTGGGCGATCCGGTATTTGAAATCCTGTGGATGCTTGTCATCAGCCTGTATGCCTGCCAATACTTTATGCAGACTTTTCTCGGCCAACTTTCCGGTCAGGAAGAGGAGGTTTTCAGACATGCCAAACGGTCCTGGATGGCGGTTTGCAATTGCAGCATGTCTCCGGCGACCGTGGTTTCCTCAAAGGTTTTGAGTGCTTCCATATTCTGCAGGTCGATGCGGCGCGGATAGACCTTGACGATATTTTCGCGTGGCGCCTCGGACTCGAGTTCAGGCTCGGTATCGCAGGCAAATACGATGCTTGGCAAACGTGTTTTTCCTGCCTGCGCATAGAGGTTGGTCACCAGATTGTCGGAAATCCCTGCGACCATTTTCGCAACGGTGTTGGAACTGGTCGGTGCGATTACCAGCGTATGATATTTGCCCTGATAGAACAATTCGACCGGGACGCTGCTCGCGGTTTTGTCCTGAAAAACACGACCGACATTATGCTTGTAGCCATATTGTTGCAGGATCTCGGCCGCCGCCTTGCTCAGAAACAAGTCGACATTCTCCAGACCGCTGATGATGTCCAGACATTCACGCAGATAATGGCCGGAACCAGTCAACGCCCAAGCTAGACGTTTTTCTTCGATAGCCAAGACTCAGACTCCGAAAGGATGGCGCAACACTATGGTTTCATCACGCTCTGGGCCAGTGGAAACAATATCAACCGGCACACCGCAAAGTGCCTCAAGGCGCTTCAGATAAACCTGCGCGTTCTCAGGCAGGTCTTCCCAGCGGCTGATGCCAAAAGTGCTCTCGCTCCAGCCAGGCAATGTCTCGTAAACCGGCTTGCAGCGGGCGACATCGTCCGCGCCCACAGGCAGCATGTCAACCAGCTTGCCATCCAGTTCATATCCGGTACAAATATCCAGTTCGGCAATGCCGTCCAGCACATCCAGTTTGGTGATACACAAACCGGTCAAACCGTTGATCTTTGCTGAGCGGCGCAAGGCTGCTGCATCAAACCAGCCGCAGCGGCGCTTGCGCTTGGTCACTGTGCCGATCTCACGCCCCTTGTTCGACATCTGATAGCCGGGAAGATCGATGGTCTCGATATCCAGCTCGCTGGGGAACGGGCCA
>PHCM01000191.1 GCA_002842255.1 Betaproteobacteria bacterium HGW-Betaproteobacteria-2
GAACGCTCGACCTTGGCCAGATTCGCCATATCGGCCATGGAGCAGCCGGCAGACAGGTCAGGCAGAATGGAAATCTGCTCCGGACGGGAGAGAATATCTGCCACCTCGGCCATAAAATGCACGCCGAGAAAAACGATGAACTCGGCATCTGTCTCGCCGGCATAACGCGACAGCTTGAGCGAATCGCCGGTGTAATCGGCGTGACGATAAACGCTCTCCTGCTGGTAGTGGTGGCCGAGTATCACCAGCCGCTTGCCGAGCTTGGCCTTGGCCGCAATGATGCGCTCCTGCAGTTCGGCTTCTTTGCTCGCCTGAAAACGCTCGAACTTGATTGGTTCGGCTTTCATCGGCATCTCAATCGTTGATGTTGCCATCATTCATCTCTCACAGTGTCAGGTTATGTCGCTCGCCCAGTCGCCGGAGCGCATCGACATTGGTCCAGGAAAATACTTTCTTCGCCGCCTCGCGCCAGTCCAGCCATTCGTAGTTCAGGTGTTCGTCAACTGCAAGTTGGACCGGCAAAGGCGCCGGTAATTCAAGCCCGAACAGATGTTCTGTATTGTGCGTCACCCCCGGCGCATAACGATAGCGCCAGTGCTCATAGATCTCGTACACGTTCGAGGCATGCATGTCGTAAAAGTTGTAGTCGGTGGCGATCAGGCCGGTTTCCTCGCGCACTTCGCGGATGGCGGCTTCGCGCGGTGTCTCGCCTTCTTCCAGACTACCGGTCACCGATTGCCAGAACCCGGCCTTGTCAGCACGTTCCAGCAACAATACCTGCAAGTCTTTTGTATGAATCAACACCAAAGCAGAAATCGGCGTCTTGAAACCCACTAGTCGCCCTCAAACTCACACAAGGCAAACATGCTGTAACCCTTTTTCGCCAGACGATCACGTCCACCGAGGCTGATCAGGTCGATGATGAAAGCACATTCGACGACCTCACCACCCAGCTTCTCGATCAACGCTGCGGCGGCAATTGCAGTACCGCCGGTGGCGATCAGATCGTCCACCAGCAGGATGCGCTCACCGCGTTCAATCGCATCCGTATGTATCTCCACACGGTCGCTGCCGTATTCCAGCTCATAATCATGACCCAGCGTCTCGGCCGGCAGCTTGCCCTGCTTGCGCACCGGCACAAAACCCACACCCAGCTTGTAAGCCAACGGCGTACCGATCAGAAAACCGCGCGATTCCACGCCCACCACCTTGTCGATTTTCTGGTTCTCGTAACGACTGAATAACTCATCCACCGTTACTTTCAGACCAAGCGGGTCTTTAAGCAAGGTCGTAATGTCGCGGAACTGCACCCCATGTCTGGGATAATGCGGAACGGTGCGGATGAGGGATTTGATGGTCATTAATCTAGTCCAGGTTATTTATTAAACCTTGCTTGCAAAGTTTGCCAATATTCCGGCTTTCTATGTAAATGCCCAATCGCAATCACCAAAATAACATCATCAATTTTTGTATAGATGACCCCATAAGGAAAACGCCTTAATTGGCAACGTCTTGTTTTATCAGATACAGGATGCCAAGCATCAGGATATTGGCAAACTCGATTCAAACTTGCCAACACTTCCACCAAAAAACCTTGCCCGAGATTCGGCGCTTGGGCGTTGTAATAAGCTATAGCCTCATCCAACTCATACTGAGCCGGCTGTAAGAATCTAATCTGCATTTAACGGTATTTAGCTAATACCTGATTCAAATCCAGCGCCTGAAATTCGCCTTTTTGATATGCGGACAAGCGGCTTTCTGCTTCTAATGCCCACAACGAATCAATTTCAGCATCAGGCTTATCTACAGTAGCCAGCAAAGCATCAATCAACTCGATTTTTTCATTGACGGAGAGCTTGGCCGCTTGCTCAACAATGGCTTTAGTTGCTGTGTTCATACCGATTGCTCCTTTGCTTTATTGCCGCGTGGGTAACTAGTTACCCACGCGGCAAAACTTTAGATGACCTCAAATTCAACTCTAGAATTTGGTGTACCAATAACAACTTGGACTGCGAACTGGTAACTGTATGGCTCATTTTTAAAAGCTAGCAACTTACGAAAATCTGCATCACGATTTTGTCCGTGCTTTTTAATTTCAATAACCACAATATTCTGGTCATCTCTATTTCTGCGATGTATCAATATATCCGGAAAGACCTCATGATTTTCTTCTATATCAAGTAATCGCTTTAGATAAAGCAGTTGTTTTACATCTTTTAGATGTCTGTTGTATTCGCAATCCACATCTAAGTCAGCTGGTGTCCTCTCGCGGATATAGCGCCCCAAATGGAACATAACAGCACGTTCGGAAACATCTAATTCAAGCAGCTCAGCGTCATTTGCCAACAACCGCTGAATTGCATAGTTGATAATTTCTTCAATTTGCTGCTGTTCCATTCATCCACCAAAAATGAAATTCGCGCCGCGCTGGCCAAGCGCAAGCGAGTTCATTTTTATCCCACTGGATTCTGGCTACGAACGCGGATGTGCAACTCTCTCAGCTGCTTCTCATCCACCTCGCTCGGCGCATGCGTCATCAGACATTGCGCGCGCTGGGTCTTGGGGAAGGCAATGACGTCGCGGATGGATTCGGCGCCAGCCATCAGCGTTACCAGACGGTCCAGACCGAAGGCCAAGCCGCCGTGTGGAGGCGCACCGTATTGCAGGGCATCGAGCAGGAAGCCGAATTTCTCCTGCGCTTCTTCCTTGGAGATCTTCAGTGCGTCGAACACCTTGGATTGCACTTCCTGCTTGTGGATACGGACGGAACCGCCGCCAACTTCCCAGCCGTTGATGACCATGTCGTAGGCCTTGGACAGACAGGCGCCGGGGTTGGTCGCCAGCAGGTCTTCATGGCCGTCTTTCGGTGCGGTGAACGGGTGATGCAGCGCGACCCAGCGGTCGGCTTCTTCATCGTGTTCGAACATGGGGAAATCCACCACCCACAGCGGCGCCCAAGCGCGGCCATCGACATGGCCCTTCTCGTGGCCGACCTTGACGCGCAATGCGCCGAGGGCTTCGTTGACCACCTTGGCCTTGTCTGCGCCGAAAAAGACGATGTCGCCATTCTGCGCACCGGTGCGCTCGATGATGGCTTTCAATGCGGCTTCATGGATGTTCTTGACGATGGGGCTTTGCAGGCCTTCTTCGTTCAGCTTGCTGATGTCGTTGATCTTGATATAGGCCAGACCCTTGGCGCCGTAGATCTTGACGAACTCGGTGTACGCATCGATTTCGCCGCGCGAAATGGCCGCGCCGTTCGGCACGCGCAGTGCAGCCACGCGACCGTTGGCCATGTTGGCAGCACCGGAGAACACCTTGAAATCGACATCTTTCATGACATCGGTCAGCTCGGTGATTTCGAGCGTGACACGCATGTCCGGCTTGTCGGAACCGTACTTGTTCATTGCTTCGCTGAACGGCATGCGTTGGAAAGCGGCCGGCAGATCGACATCCTGCACGTTCTTGAACATGCGGCGGATCATCTCTTCGACGATGTTCATGATTTCATCTTCGCCGAGGAAGGAAGTCTCGATATCGACCTGGGTGAATTCAGGCTGGCGGTCGGCACGCAAATCCTCGTCGCGGAAGCATTTGGTGATCTGGAAGTAACGGTCGAAGCCGGACACCATCAGCAATTGCTTGAACAACTGCGGCGATTGCGGCAACGCGAAGAACTCGCCATGATGCACACGGGAGGGCACCAGATAATCACGTGCGCCTTCCGGCGTGG
>PHCM01000192.1 GCA_002842255.1 Betaproteobacteria bacterium HGW-Betaproteobacteria-2
TCGACGGGCGCCTGATTTTTCATGATTCCCTGCGCGAAGTTGTGCGTTTGGGCGCAGGTCTCGACAAGAACAATTATCTCGACCCCGCCGCCCAACAGCGTGCGATAGATTGCCTCAAGCGCTTCGGCGAACGTTTGCGCGGATTGCCGCAGGAAGCTATCCGCGCGGTGGCGACCAATACCTTCCGCGTCGCAAAAAACTCCACAGAACTGATTGCACAGGCGCAGGCCGCACTCGGCTGTCCGATCGAGATCATCGCCGGGCGCGAAGAGGCGCGCATGATCTTTGTCGGGGTCAGCCACAGCCTGCCGGCAGCGGACTACCAGCGCCTAGTCATCGATATCGGTGGCGGTTCTACCGAGTTTATCATCGGCCAGGGGCTGGAGCCGATCGAGATGGAAAGCCTGTACATGGGCTGTGTCAGTTACAGTCGCCGATTCTTCCCCGATGGCAAGATCAGTGAGGATGCCTTGCGCCGCGCACAGCTCGCCGCAGCCGGTGAGATTCAGGCTATCCGTTCGCGCTATCAGAAACTGGGTTGGTCCGAGGCCGTGGGTTCTTCCGGCACGGCGCGTTCGCTGGGCGAGATCATGCTGCTCAACCGCTGGAGTGACGGCTACATCACGCGGGAAGGGTTGCATTCGATGCGTGAGGTGCTGCTGAAGGCGAAGGACACAAGAAAACTGCAGATTGAAGGGCTCAGCAGTGACCGCGCCACAGTGATTCCCGGCGGACTTTGCATCATGCTCGCGGCTTTCGATGAGCTCGATATCGAGCGCATGACGGCCGTTGGCACCGCGCTGCGTGAGGGCGTTCTGTACGAGATGCTGGGACGTATGCAGCATCACGATATCCGTGCAGCAACGGTCCAGAGCTTCATGCGACGTTATCACGTCGATCACGCGCAGGCACGTCGCGTCGAGGCGCTGGCGTCAAAGATGCTGGCACAGGTTGGCGACAAGCTTCAGATGAAGCTGGAGACGGCCAGACAATATCTGGGCTGGGCGGCCCGATTGCACGAGATCGGCATTTCCATCGCTCATAGTGGATATCACAAGCATTCGGCCTATATCGTCGAAAATGCTGATATGCCGGGCTTTTCCAGGATGGAACAACAGACCCTGGGTTTTCTGGTCAGGGGTCAGCGTCGCGGTTTGGGCAAGATCGGCCTGCCGGACTTCGGCGACGATCGCTGCCTGCTGCTGCTGATCCTCAGATTGAGCATATTGTTCAATCGCAACAGGTTGGATGACGATGTACCGCAACTCAAGCTGAGTAGAAGCAAAAGTGAGTTCAGGCTGGAAGTGGCATCTGCTTGGCTGACACATAATCCCTTGACCGAGTCAGCCTTGCAGAACGAACTGGCATACTGGCAGGAAGCCGGCATCAAGCTGACGCTGAGTCGGTCCGATGCCTGAGTGGACTTTATTCTGAGGGGAGGCTCTGTCCCAACTCGGTCATCAACTGCTGCTGTGCCGAGAATTCATAACCGCGACGCGCGGTTCTCCGGCGGTAGCTCGCATCCGCCTGCATATCCCAGGCATTCAGATTGTCCTTCAGGTAGGGTTCCAGACCTTCCTTGATCACACGTTTCTTTACTTTGCTGTCCAGTAGGGGGAAACAGACTTCAATCCGGCGGAAGAAATTGCGATACATCCAGTCGGCGCTGGCCATGTAGACATTCTCTTCGCCTTCATTGTAGAAGTAAAAGATACGGCTGTGCTCCAGAAAGCGGCCAACGATGGAGCGTACCGTAATGTTTTCCGAAACGCCGGGTATGCCGGGCCGCAATGCGCAGACACCACGGACGACCAGGTCGATTTTGACGCCGGCGCTGGAGGCGTCATACAGTGCGCGGATGATGTCGGCATCGAGCAATGCATTCATCTTGGCGATGATGCGTGCCTTTTTGCCGGATTTCGCCATCTCCGCCTCGTGATGGATCGCCTTGATCAGCTTGCTGTGCAAGGTGAAAGGGGATTGCCACAGATGTTTGAGTTTGGTGGCCTTGCCGAGGCCGGTGAGCTGCGCGAAGACGTCATTGACGTCGGTACAGATCTCCTCGTGGCAGGTCATCAGGCCGAAGTCGGTATAGAGTCTGGCCGTGCGCTGGTGATAGTTGCCGGTAGACAGATGCACATAGCGCTTCAGTTTGCCATCCTCACGACGGACGACCATGGCCATTTTGGCATGGGTCTTGTGGCCGACCACACCATAGACCACATGAGCGCCGGCTTTCTCCAGTTTGGCCGCCCAGTTGATATTGGCCTCTTCGTCGAAGCGCGCCATCAGCTCGACCACCACCGTGACTTCTTTGCCGCGTCTGGCAGCATCGATCAGCGATTGCATCAGCGTGGAGTCGGCGCTGGTGCGGTAGAAGGTCTGTTTGATCGCCAGCACATCCGGGTCTTCCGCCGCCTGCTTGATGAACTCGATTACCGGATTGAAGGACTGGTATGGGTGGTGCAGCAGTATGTCGGCCTTGTGGATGGCTTTGAACAGGTCGGTTTCCTTGCTCAGTTCGCGCGGCATGCTCGGTGAGTAGCGCGAGAACTTGAGGTCAGGCCTGTCCACCGAATCCGGAATCTGCATCAGGCGTACCAGGTTGACCAGGCCATTGACCTTGTACAGGTCTTCCTGTGTCAGGCCGAACTGGCCGAGCAGAAAGGCAGACATCTCGTCCGGACAGTTGTCCGCGACTTCCAGGCGTACGCCCTCGCCATATTGGCGGTGGCTCAGTTCGCCCTGCAGCGCGATGCGCAAATCCTTCACGTCCTCATCATCCACCGTCAGGTCGCTATCGCGTGTGACGCGGAACTGATAACAGCCTTTCACCTGCATGCCGGAAAACAGTTCGCCGACATGCGCGTGCAGGATGGAGGAAAGGAAGATGAAACCGTATTCGCAGCCGGCAATCTCGGACGGCATGCGGATTACCCGCGGCAGTGCGCGCGGAGCCTGCACCACGGCCACTCCGGAATTGCGGCCGAAGGCATCCTTGCCTTCCAGTTCGACGGCAAAATTCAGGCTCTTGTTGAGGATGCGCGGGAAAGGATGTGCTGGGTCGAGGCCGATGGGGGTGAGAATAGGCATCAATTCGCGGAAGAAATATTCGCGTATCCATTCGGCCTGGGTTGCATTCCATTGCGTACGCCGCAGAAACTTGATGTCTTCCTGCTCCAGTCGGGGCAGAACTACCTCATTCAGTATCTTGTACTGGTGATCGACCAAAGCGTGGGCCTCGGCGCTGATGCTGGCGAAGACCTGTTTTGGCCGCATGCCGTCCGGTCCGGTCGTCGTGTCATTGAAGCGGATCTGTTCCTTGAGTCCGGCGACGCGTACCTCGAAGAACTCGTCCATGTTGCTGCTGAAGATGCAGAGGAACTTCAGGCGTTCCAGTAGCGGTACGCGCTCATCCTCGGCCTGCGCCAACACGCGGCGGTTGAAGGCGAGGATGCCGAGCTCGCGGTTGAAGAAGTATTCCGGATTCAATTTGACTGAGCGCAATTCAAAACCCCAATGTAGGACAGTTGTGTGACAAAGGTATGACGATTGTGACAGTCAGGTCGTACTTCAGTTTTTCGGCGGAACGTAACCTGATGCGGCATCGGCACCGGTACCGAAGAAATAGGCTTCGGTCTGCTGTGCCAGATACTTGCGTGCTTGAGGGTCGGCC
>PHCM01000193.1 GCA_002842255.1 Betaproteobacteria bacterium HGW-Betaproteobacteria-2
AGAGGGCATCTTTGCCGGTATCTCTTCCGGCGGCGCGCTTTACGCCGCGCTGCAGCTTTCCAAAAAGGTGGAGAACGCGGTGATTGTTTCCATCGTCTGTGACCGCGGCGACCGTTATCTGTCCACAGGGGTGTTTCCTTCCTGATGTGAGCAAGCTACACAAAATTTTCAACCTGCAAAAGCCAGCCCTGCTGTTGGGGCTGGCTTTGTTTTCTGCGCCGGCGCTTGCCATCAGCCATATCAGTATTGAGGCGGCAAAGGTCGATGCGCCGCAGGGCGAGCTGCGCAACGCCAGGTTCGACCTTAACCTGAAGACCTCCGCCGTCAATCTCAAGAGTCAGTACCGGCCGTCGTCCGAGCAGGAATGGACGGATGCCAGCCTCAACTGCGCCAAGTTACTGAACCCGAAAAAGGGCAGCTGGCAATGCGATTCTGGCAAGCTGGCAGCCGGCATGACCAGCCTGCCGTTCTCGTTGCGGCTCAATACGCAAACGCTGAAAGGCATGCAGCAGTTCGACGCGCAACTGACCGTACAAAAGGCCAGTTTCAGCGATGCAGCCGGTTTGCATGCAGGCGAGAACGTCAACGCAAAACTCAATCTCAAGGCCGGCCAGCTCAAACAGGGCTGGAATTGGCAGTTCGATCTCGACTGGTCGGGCGGCGAAGTGTTCTGGCAGCCGTTTTATATCGCGCTGAACCACTCGCGTCCCGGCAGCCATCAGTTACAGGGCAAGGGCACATTCAATGAGCAGTTGATCAAGGTGGAAGAAGCCAGGCTCACGCTGCTGGATGTCGGCTCGGCTGACGCCAGTGCCGAGATCTGGCGTAGCGGTACGCGCATCAGGAACATGCAGGTGACAACCGGCACGGTCGATCTGGAGACGCTGTACCCGCTGATATTGAAGCCCTTGCTGGAAAAAACTGCGTTGAGCAATCTGGAGATCGCCGGCACTGGCGACCTGAAGTTGAGCATGCGCGACGGTGAGATCAAGACCGCCCATCTCAAGCTGCAACAGGTGGATTTGGAAGACAAGAATGGTCGTTTTGCACTCTACAAGCTGAATACCGACCTGCCGTGGGATTACGATCAGGCCAGGCCGGTGCGGCTCGCATACGAAGGCGGGCACATGCTCAAGCTGCCGCTGGGTAAAACCGATATCAAGGCCGCGCTCAACCGTTTTTCGTTGACCGCGCAGGAGATCGACCTGCCGCTGCTCGATGGCGGCCTCAATCTGCGCGATATTTCGGCGGTCTGGGTGGACAAGGGATGGCACTGGCATCTGCGGGCAGAAGTGGTGCCCATCAGCATGACCGATCTCAGTCATGCGCTGTCATGGCCGGCCATGCAGGGCAAGGTCTCCGCCAGCATCCCGCTGGTGACTTACAGCCAAGGCGTGCTGATTACCGAGGGCGATCTGCGCTTCAAGCTGTTCGACGGTACGATAGACGTCAGCAAGCTCACCATGCGCACGCCGCTTGGCATTGCGCCGCGTCTCAATGCCGATATCCATATGCGCAATCTGGACCTCGGTACGCTGACACGCACCTTCTCTTTCGGTGCCATCGAAGGCAAGCTGGACGGTGATGTCAACAACCTGCGGCTGGCGAACTGGAAACCGGTCAATTTCGATGCGGCGTTTTACAGCAGCCCCGGCAAGTATCCGAAGAAGATCTCGCAACGCGCGGTGGAGAACATCTCCTCGCTGGGTGGCGCCAGTGCGGCGGCAGCCATACAGCGCAGTTTTCTGCGTTTTTTCGACCAGTTCAACTACGCCAAGCTGGGCATCAGCTGCAAATTGCGCGGCGATTACTGCGCCATGGACGGCATCGAGTCAACGGGCGATGCCTATGTCATCGTTAAAGGGAGTGGCGTCCCGTCCATCACGGTCTTGGGTTACAATCGGAACGTGAGCTGGGGTGAGTTGCTGGAGCGCCTGAAACGCGTGACAGCAGGCAATAGCAAGCCGATTATCGAGTGAAACCGCGAACAGGAAAACATCATGAAACAACATCTACCCGCAACACTACTGGCATTGTCCCTGGCCTCGATCCTGAGTGCCTGTGTCACCATCAACATCTACTTTCCGGCAGCAGCGGCAGAAAAGGCCGCGGACAGGCTGATCGACGAGGTCTGGCAAGTGAAGGAAAGAACCGATACGCCAGAGCCTGCCGCCACTGAGTCAGAAACCAAATAAGGAACCATCATGAACAGATTATTCTTATCCGCAATTTTCGCGCTCAGCTTCTTTTTCATGCAACCGGCAGCCATGGCAGCCGACATTGAAATCAACACACCAGCCATTTCCGCTATCAAAAACAGCATGCAGGCCCGCCACAACCAGCTTGCCCCGCATTACACCAGCGGCGCAGTCGGCTTGACGCGTGATGGCCTGATTGCCGTGCGCGATGCGAAGGCAGTTCCGCTCAAGGACCGCCAGTCTGTCAATACGCTGGTAGCCGCTGAAAACAAGGACCGCAACGCGCTCTACAAGGAGATCGCCGTCGCCAACCAGAACCCGCAGTGGGAGTCCGATATCCGCAACACCTTCGCGCAGCGCTGGGTAGAGAAGGCCAAGGCTGGGTGGTGGTATCAGACGGCTTCCGGCTGGGTGCAAAAATAATTCTTTAGCCACAGAGAACACAGAGGGCACAGAGAAAACCCCAGAAAATAATTAATGCATGGCAGATGAAATCACAGACGCGATTATTGGGGCGGCGATAGAGGTTCATCGTGTGCTCGGGCCGGGGTTGCTGGAATCGGTCTATGAAACGGCCTTGTGTCACGAATTCAGCCTTAGAGGTATTCAGCATCAAAGGCAAATTGCAGTTGATGTTGTTTACAAAAACCTGAAAATCGAAGGTCAGCGTCTGGATTTGCTGGTGCAAGGTGAAGTGGTCGTCGAACTGAAATCACTGACCAAATTGCCGGAGGTGGCCAAAGCGCAGCTACTTTTATACCTGAAAGCGACAGGCTTGAAGCGTGGTTTACTCATTAATTTTGGCGAATTAAAGTTGATTGATGGAGTTAAACGAATTTCCTTGTAATCTCAACGCAAAAACTTTTAATAAGGATGGTCGTTCAAGACCACAAAACAAGAATCTGAAAGGGTTTTCTCTGTGTTCTCTGTGACCTCTGTGGCTAAGTTTTTTGTGGCTGAAAAACCATGACCCCAACCCTTGTTTTCGACATCGAAACCATCCCCGATACCGACGGCCTGAAAAAGCTGCTCGACCTGCCGCCGGAAACCAGCGCGGAAGACGTTGCCAACATCGCCTTTCACAAGCGCCGCCAGCAGAACGGCAGCGAGTTCCTGCCGCATCACCAGCACCGTGTCGTCGCCATCTCCTGCGCACTGCGCGAGGGCGACAGCTTCCGCGTCTGGACGCTGGGCGCGCCGGATGCGCCGGAGCAGGAAATCATCCAGCGCTTCTTCGACGGTATCGAGAAATACACCCCCAACATCGTGTCCTGGAACGGCAGCGGCTTCGACCTGCCCGTACTGCATTACCGCGCCATGATTCACGGCATCCAGGCGCCGCGCTATTGGGACATGGGCGATGACGACCGCGATTTCAAATGGAACAACTACATCAGCCGCTACCACATGCGGCATCTGGACTTGATGGATGTGCTGGCGATGTAC
>PHCM01000194.1 GCA_002842255.1 Betaproteobacteria bacterium HGW-Betaproteobacteria-2
GAACCCATTCCACCGCAAGAACGGCGCGCTACATGCCGAGAATGTCGCACTGACCGATATCGCCAGCACGTATGGCACACCCTGCTACGTCTATTCGCGGCAGGCACTGCAATCCGCATTTGCAGAATTCAAGGCCGGTTTTGCCGGCACTGACCATCTGGTGTGCTTTGCCGTCAAGGCGAATCCCGGTCTGGCTATCCTCAACCTGTTCGCCCGACTGGGCGCCGGTTTTGACATCGTCTCCGGTGGCGAGTTGGCGCGTGTGCTTGCTGCGGGGGGCGACCCAGCCAAGGTGGTGTTTTCCGGCGTTGGTAAAACGGCGGACGAACTGCGCGCCGCGCTGAATGCCGGCATCTTCTGCTTCAATGTCGAGTCTGCGGCAGAACTGGACCGCCTGAACCGCATCGCCGGTGAGATGGGCAAGCGCGCGCCGGTTTCGCTACGCGTGAATCCGAATGTGGATGCCAAGACCCATCCTTATATTTCCACCGGCCTCAAGAACAACAAGTTCGGCGTGGCCTATGAAGACGCATTCAGTCTTTACCAGCGTGCCGCAGCGATGCCGAACATCGCCGTGCATGGCGTCGATTGCCATATCGGCTCGCAACTCACTGAGCTTTCACCATTTCTGGATGCATTCGACCGCGTACTGGCATTGGTCGACCAGCTCGAAGCGGCGGGCATCCATATCCAGCATATCGACGCCGGGGGCGGCATCGGCATCTGCTATCAGGATGAAACGCCGCCGGATTTCAGCGACTACGCACAAGCCATGCTGCAGAAACTTGGCAATCGCAAGGTTAAATTGGTGTTCGAACCGGGCCGTGCGCTGGTCGGCAACGCCGGCCTGCTGCTAACCAAAGTGGAATATCTGAAGCACACCGAAGCGAAGAACTTCGCCATCGTCGATGCCGCGATGAATGACCTCATGCGTCCGGCCCTCTATGATGCCTATCACGACATCCTGCCAGTGACTGCCGGTGAAGACGAAGCACAAACCTACGAGATCGTCGGCCCGGTCTGCGAGAGCGGCGACTTTCTCGGCCATGACCGCAAACTCGCCTTGCTGCAAGGCGACCTGCTGGCCATCATGTCGGCCGGCGCCTACGGCATGAGCATGAGTTCAAACTACAACACACGTCCGCGTGCCGCCGAAGTCATGGTGGACGGTGACCAGCACCACCTGATCCGTCAGCGTGAAAGCATCGAGCAGTTGTACGCGCTGGAATCTGTTCTCAAAGACTAGACACCAAGCCACAGAGCCCACAGAGTTCACAGAGAAAAACAAAACATTAGTAACTTACATCAACAAAAAAGGAGGCCTCGGCCTCCTTTTTTATTCCCTATTGCAATCAGTCGAACACGACAGTCTTATTGGCGTAAACCAGGATACGGTTTTCGATATGCCAGCGCACGGCGCGCGACAACACCACACGTTCCAGGTCGCGACCTTTCTGGATCAGGTCATCCACCTGCTCGCGGTGCGAGATGCGGGTAATGTCCTGCTCGATGATCGGGCCTTCGTCCAGCACTTCGGTGACGTAATGACTGGTGGCGCCGATCAGCTTGACGCCGCGCTCGAAAGCGCGATGATAGGGCCGCGCCCCGATGAAGGCCGGCAGGAATGAATGGTGGATATTGATGATACGTTGTGGATAACGTTTGACGAAATCCGGCGACAGTATCTGCATATAGCGCGCCAGCACAATGAGATCGATCTCGTGCCGGTCGAACAAGGCAAACTGTTGCGCCTCGGCCTCCGGCTTGTTGTCCTTGTTCACTTCGATGTAATGGAAAGGGATGCCGTAGAATTCGGCCAGTTTTTCCGTATGCCGGTGATTGCTGATGATGAGCGGGATTTCGCAGTTGAGCTCGCCACTCTGGTGGCGATGCAACAAGTCGGCCAGGCAATGATCGTATTGCGACACCATGATGGCGACCCGCGGACGCTTTTGCGTGGACTTCAGCTGCCAGTTCATGTCGAAGCGGCTGGCGATAGGGGCAAACTCCTCGGCAAAGCCATCCAGGCTGAGCGTGGAACCTTCCAGATCCCACTCCACCCGCATCAGAAACAGGTTGTTCTCGGCATCCTGATGCTGATCGGCATGCAGGATATTGGCGTCATGCCGATAAAGAAAATCGGCAATCGCAGCAACCAGACCTTTCTGGTCCGGGCATGTAATCAGGAGTGTTGCGGTATTTTTCATGTTTGAACCGTGCTTGAAGCCGTCTGAAATTCAGTAACCGACCGATTATACCAACAATGCCTGCAAGCGCAGTTTTTCCGGCACCGGTTTGTGCATGTCCGCACCGGATTGTGGTATCTTTTGACGGTATCCATTTATCGCTGACGCAGACTGCGTCGCCCGTTTCTCGTGAAAAAACACTGGCACTATTTTCTGATCGTCTTTCTGCTACCTGTGATTGCCATCCTCTGGTGGTGGGGCCTGTTTTCATCGGCCAAAATCGAGACCGGAGAACGTGGCGATTACTACTATGCATATCTGGAAGCGGAAGGTCCTTATTCCAAACTCACCTCCAAGCAGGGCGAGGTCTTGTTCACCCTGAAACAGCAGGGCATCGAAGCCGGCGCGCAGATCACGCTGATCCTTTCCGACCCTAGAACAACCCCATACAAGGAACTACAGGCGCGCACCGGATACCTCATTGCCAAGGACCAGATGCCGGCAGCACCATTGAAGATCGACACCATCCCAGTACGCAAGGTCGTCGTTGCCGAGATCAAGGCACACCCGCTGTTCGCCTACGGCAAAGCCTATTCCGCGCTGCTTGACTACTCTGAACAGCACAACACGACGCTGCACCTGCCGACGCTGGAAATCGTCGAAGCCAGTGTGCTGCATGTGGAAATGCCGCTGGAAGACAGCCTGCCGGTGGCTAAAACCGGCTGGAGCAACGGCTCATGAGCCTGCTCGCGCTGCTATTCGCTCTACTGTTGAGCTATTACCTGCCGCACCGGCAATTGGATCTGCTACGGCATCTGATGCACCCTTATGCACACTGGCTGGAACGCAATTTCAATGACGGCAAAAAACTGCACGGCATGATCGCCTGGCTCGTCGGTGCACTGCTGCCTGCCGTCATCATCGGAGCAATCTATTTCGTACTGCTGACCATGCATTTCCTGCTCGGCCTGCTGTTCAGCGTTGCGGTGCTCTATGTCACGCTGCGCTGCAGCCAGTTTGAACGCCGTGCCGAACAGATCGCCGCTTCCCTGCGCGACCAGAACATTGATCTGGCGCGGGAGCAGTTCTATGACTGGGAAGGCAGTGATGTCGACAACTACAGCCAGGCACAGCTTTCCAGAGTCAGCATAGAAACTGCACTGAAACGTGCGCACTATGGCATGTTCGGCCCGGTCTTCTGGTTTGCCGTGCTCGGTCCGGCCGGCGCGGTGCTCTATCGTCTAAGCCAGCTGCTGAAGACCGAGTGGCACCCGCTGGAAGACAATGTATTCAATCATTTTTCCGAACAGGTATTCGAGTGGATAGACTGGTTGCCGGCACGCATCACCGCGATATGTTTTGCCATCGTCGGCGATTTTGAAGATGCTATCTACTGC
>PHCM01000195.1 GCA_002842255.1 Betaproteobacteria bacterium HGW-Betaproteobacteria-2
CCTGGATGATGGCGCTGTTTTCCTTCATGGCTTCTTCCTGCGTAATGCGCAGGATGTGCAATGCGGTCGATTCGATGCCGCGGATATGGCCGGTGCCATGGCAGCGCGGGCAGGGGATATGGTTGGATTCGCCGAGGCTTGGGCGCAGGCGCTGACGCGACAGCTCCAGCAGGCCGAAACGGGAGATCTTGCCGGTCTGAACACGCGCGCGGTCGTAATGCAAGGCATCGCGCAGGCGATTTTCTACATCGCGCTGGTTACGCTGGCTTTCCATGTCGATGAAGTCGATGACGACCAGGCCGCCCAGATCGCGTAGGCGCAGTTGCCGTGCAACTTCTTCTGCCGCTTCCAGGTTGGTGTTGAATGCGGTCTGTTCAATATCGGCGCCCTTGGTGGAGCGGCCCGAGTTGACGTCGATGGAGACCAGGGCTTCCGTGTGGTCGATGACGATAGCGCCGCCGGAAGGCAGACGCACTTCACGCGAGAAGGCGGTTTCGATCTGGTGTTCGATCTGGAAGCGGGAGAACAACGGGACCTCATCCTGATACAACTTCACGCGAGCGACATTGCCCGGCATGACGTGGTTCATGAACTGTACGGCCTGTTCATGGATGTCCGGCGTGTCGATCAGGATCTCGCCGATATCCGGCTGGAAATAATCGCGGATGGCGCGGATGACCAGGCTACCTTCCTGGTAAATGAGGAAAGCGCCGGCCTGGATGGTGGATGCGCCTTCGATGGCGGTCCACAGTTGCAGCAGGTAGTTGAGGTCCCACTGCAGTTCTTCCAGGCTACGGCCGATGCCAGCGGTACGGGCGATGATGCTCATGCCGTTCGGTACTTCCAACTGGGCCATGGTGTCGCGCAGTTCGTTGCGGTCTTCACCTTCGATGCGGCGTGAGACGCCACCACCACGCGGATTGTTCGGCATCAGGACCAGATAGCGGCCGGCCAGAGAGATAAAGGTGGTGAGGGCGGCACCCTTGTTGCCGCGTTCGTCCTTGTCGACCTGAACGATGAGTTCCTGGCCTTCCTTCAGGACGTCCTGAATGCGTGCGCGGCCGCCTTCAAGTTCCTTCAGGAAATAGCTGCGAGCGACTTCCTTGAAGGGCAGAAAACCGTGACGGTCGGTGCCGTAATTGACGAATGCAGCTTCGAGAGAAGGTTCTATGCGGGTGATGACACCTTTATAGATATTGCTTTTGCATTGTTCCTTGCCGGCTGTTTCGATATCGAGATCGATGAGTTTTTGCCCATCGACGATGGCGACGCGTAGTTCTTCCGACTGCGTCGCATTGAATAACATGCGTTTCATTGAATGACTCCCGCGCTCCTTGCGGGCGGTGAGGTTGCTGCTGTGGCAGCAGGCAGTATTCGCTGGCAGTTCTGATTTGTAGATCAGAGTTCAGATTTTAAGCGGTGGCCTGACAATCAGTGCAGGTCACTGCAAGTTAGCACGAGCAGTGGTGCGCAACGTGTTGCACACGCAGAAGCGCTTTTGACTAACACATGGCCATTTCAAGGCCTGTTTCCGCGATGTTGGACACACTCACCATGGTGAGGTCGCTGGAAACTACCTGTTTTCGATTTGCGATAACAGATTGAATTAGTTGACGAAATTTCTCGTAAACGATAAGTGGTTAATCTCTTTGCGTTGGTTCTGTTTGAAACTGTTTCTCGGCTAAGCCGACAATATCGGCTAAAATTCCATATTCCAGCTAACTCTTACCTTGCCTGCATCGGCAACATCATCTGCGGTGGCTAGAGCGCAATAAATTTATGACAAATTCGCTACTTATTTTTATTTGGCGAGCGAGTTAACCAAGGTGTTTGTTGTTCCAATTAAGGTATTCTCGAATAAGCGCCTGCGCGGTTAAGTCGAAAATTGGCGCATTCAATACAGAAATTTCTTAAATGCAAACGTAGTATAGGCGAGATGACCAATATAAGCAAAGCAAGTATAAGTAAATCAAGTCAGCCACTTGCAGAAAACAAGTCAAGCGTGACCATGCATACCGTGGATGAGGGAAGTGCAGGACAACGCATCGACAATTTTCTCGCCAAAATCCTCAAGGGTGTCCCTAAAAGTCATATCTATCGTATTCTGCGCAGCGGAGAAGTGCGGGTGAACAGCAAGCGCATCGATGCCAGCTACAAACTGCTGATGGATGATGTTGTGCGTGTGCCGCCCATACGCATGACGGAGAAAGTTGCCAGCGCAGAGCTGAAACCCGGGCAGGCACCGAGATTCGAGAAGAATATCGTATTCGAGGACGATGCCATGCTGGTTATCGACAAGCCTGCCGGCTTCGCTGTGCATGGTGGCAGCGGCATCAGCCGCGGCGTTATCGAACAGTTGCGGCTGGAGCGCCCCAAGGCCAAGTTCCTGGAGCTGGTGCATCGTCTGGACCGCGAGACTTCCGGCATTCTGATGCTGGCCAAGAAACGTGCGGCGCTGGTACAACTGCACGATGCCATCCGCAACAACCAGACCGACAAACGCTATCTGATGCTGGTGCATGGCGACTGGACCGAGAAGAAAAAGCGCGTGAATCTGCCCTTGCATAAATATGTGCTGCCTAGCGGTGAGCGGCGGGTGGCAGTGCAGGAGGATGGTCAGGATTCGGAAACAGTATTCTATCTACGTAAAAACTTCGGTGAATTCAGTCTGCTGGAGGCGCAGCTGATTACGGGACGTACCCATCAGTTGCGTGTGCAGCTGGCGCATCTCGGTTTTCCGATAGCGGGCGATGACAAGTACGGTGATTTTGTCGTCAACAAGGCCATGCAGAAGCGTGGATTGAAGCGCATGTTTCTGCATTCTGCTGAAACCACGCTGAGGCATCCCGTCTCCGGCGAGAAGCTGAAACTGACTGCGCCGTTGCCGGTCGAACTGGAGCGTTTTCTCAAACAGCTTGAAGCGGATACCCATGCCTAAGCAATATGACCTGATCGTCTTCGACTGGGACGGTACACTGGCCAATTCCACACAGATGATCGTGGATTGCATGCGCGAGGCCAGCGCCGATTCAGGCTTGCCAGTGCCGGAGCGGGCAGCTGCCAGCAATATCATCGGTCTGGGACTGGCCGAGGCGGTACATGCGCTGTTCGGAGAACTCAACCCGACGCAATACCAGCAGCTGGTGGCGAGATATCGCTATCACTACTATGCGCGTGACGAGGAGACGCCCTTGTTCGAGGGAGTCATGAGCGCCATTGAACATCTCAGCGAGGCCGGCTTCATGCTGGCGGTGGCGACCGGCAAGGGCCGTAACGGTCTCAACAAGTCGCTGGCAAAATCCGGTCTTGCCGATTTCATGCATGCGACGCGTTGCGTGGACGAATGTTTTTCCAAGCCGCATCCGCAGATGCTGCACGAGTTGATGGATGAACTGGCGGCAGAACCGGAGCGTACGCTGATGATCGGCGATACCAGCTACGACCTGCAGATGGCAAGCAATGCCGGCGTCACCAGTCTGGCAGTCACTTATGGCGCACATCCCGAGTCTGAACTGAAGAAACATC
>PHCM01000196.1 GCA_002842255.1 Betaproteobacteria bacterium HGW-Betaproteobacteria-2
GACGCGCTGGCGCTGATATTGGAGGGCAGAGCCATCGACCTGCTGATCAACAACGCCGGCGTCTATCCGCAGAGCGATTTCGGCAATGTGAATTATGAGGCCTGGGCCGAGGCCTTCCATATCAACAGTATGGCGCCGATGAAGATGGCTGAGGCGTTCGTCGGTCATGTCGCTTCGAGCGATCAGAAGAAGATCGTCACCGTGTCCAGCAAGATGGGCAGCATCGATGACAATACCAGCGGCGGCAGCTATATCTATCGCAGTACCAAGACAGCGGCCAACATGGTCATGAAGAGTCTGGCGATAGACCTGAAGCCGATGGGCATCGCTTCGACCATTCTGCATCCGGGCTGGGTACGCACCGATATGGGCGGCCCCAATGGTCTGATCGATGCGCCGGAGAGCGTGGCTGGCATGCGCAGTGTGATCGAAGCCTTGACGCTGGAGAACAGTGGCCGCTTTGTTGCCTATGACGGCAAGGTGATTCCCTGGTAGTCGCTATTTGACCTGAGCGGAGCTTTTCAGCGCCTCCAGGTCCTTGATGTAGCCGCCCAACTTGTCGGCGGCATGTTGTCTCTGTTTTGCGCTGGTGCTGTTGTGCAGTCTGGCAAAGCCATCGCAGCTGTCGACGGTGAGGCGGTCCATGTAGTTCTTGTAGGCCAGGTCGTCGCCGTTTTGCAGCCGGTCGAAATAGGCGGCGATTTCCAGTTTGATGTCCGGCTCTTCCAGTTCCATATCTATGATTTTTTTCAATGTCGCGATGGCATCGGCCTGCCGCCGCAACCGTTCGTCATAGCTGGTATCCGCATTGAAGGTCGAGATGCGGATATTTTCCTGCAGGATTTTGCGCTGTGCATCGTTGATTCTGCCGTAAAACATTTCGGTGCGCTTGATAGCGAGTTTCAACCTGTGCTCGTCACGCTCCTTCTGTGAGCTATCGAGCCAGTCCTTGCGCCATTTGGCGTTGTTGCGGTCGAAGTGGCGTTGCATGTGTTCCAGTTGTTCGTGGTTCAGGGTGGGCGCCAGTTTTTCGACGATGGGTTCAGTCTGCAGGTTCAATATGCGCATGCGTTCACGTACATCTTCCACCACGCTGCATATTTCCTTGCTGCTGCTATTGTGCAGAACTTTCTTCTGAGTGGTTTCCAGCAGCTTGATATAGACGGGAATCTCGTTGAAGCGATGCCAGTCATGCAGTGCGGCGAGCTCAGCCTTGATCACCGGTTTCTGCGCATCAGTAAACTGCACATAGCTGTTGAGCCACCAGTAGGTCAGTTCCTGGGCATTGTTGTAGCCGACCTTGACGGCGTTGCAGCCGGAAAGCGCGAACAACAGAAACATCAGACTTGCTGTATGGATGAGGTATCGCATATGCCTGCTCATGACTGAACTATGACAGTTAAGAGAACCGGGCTGTAAAAAAATTCAATTCAATTTAATTCAGGTGCGACGGCTCTCCAGCTCTTCCCAGCGCTCCAGTGCCTGCATCAGAGCTTCTTCGATCTGGGCCAGACGCAGTTGACTGGACTTTACCAGTTCAGGATTCTCGCGATAAATATCCGCATTGCTCAAGCTGGCATGAATGCCGGCCTGTTCCAGCTCCAGTTGTTCGATCAGGCCCGGCAGGGCTTCCAGTTCCTTCTGTTCCTTGAAACTGAGCTTGGCCGATTGGCTCTTGTTGATTGCAGGAGTCGCTATCGGTTTTGCCGGTGTGGCTCTGGATTCTGCTGCCTTTTCGGCGGCACGTTGTGAGCTGAAGCGTTGCCAGTCGTCATAACCGCCGCCGAACTCGGTGATGATGCCGTCGCCTTCAAAGGCAAAGACCTGCGTTACGGTGTTTTCCAGAAAAGCACGGTCATGGCTGACGAGGAACAGGGTGCCATCGAAATCCTGCAACAGGCTTTCCAGCAGCTCCAGCGTGTCGATGTCGAGATCGTTGGTCGGTTCGTCCAGTACCAGCACGTTGGCCGGGCGGGCGAACAGGCGGGCCAGCAACAGACGGTTGCGTTCGCCGCCGGACAGCGATTTGACCGGTGAGCGCGAACGTTGCGGCGGGAACAGGAAGTCTTCCAGATAGCTGATGACATGCTTGCGTTCGTTGCCGATCTGCACGAATTCCGAGCCCGGGCTGATGGTGTCCGCCAGGGTCGCTTCCTCGTTCAGTTGTTCGCGCATCTGGTCGAAATAGGCGATATTGAGGTTGGTACCGCGCACGATCGTGCCGCTGTCGGCTTCTTCCTGGCCCAGTATCATCCTTAACAGCGTCGTCTTGCCAATACCGTTCGGCCCCAGCAGGCCGATGCGGTCGCCACGCAGGATACGCGTGCTGAAATCCCTGACGATGATTTTGTCGCCATAGCGTTTGCTGACGTGCTCCAGTTCGGCCACCAGTTTGCCTGAGCGCTCGCCGCTGTCCAGCGTGAGCTTGACGTTGCCCTGACGTTCACGCCGCGCGGCACGTTCCAGCCGCAGCCTCTCCAATTGCCTTACGCGACCTTCGTTGCGGGTGCGGCGTGCCTTGATGCCCTGGCGTATCCAGGCTTCTTCCTGTGCCAGCACCTTGTCGAACTTGGCGTCATGGGTGGCTTCCACCGCCAGCAGTTCTTCCTTCTTGAGCTGGTAATTGGCGTAAGTGCCAACAAAGTCGGTCAGCCGGCCGCGATCCAGTTCGGTGATGCGGGTGGCCAGACGATTGAGGAAACGCCGGTCGTGGGTGATGAACAGTACGCTGCCGTTGAAGCCGAGCAGCAGGTCTTCCAGCCATTCGATGGCTTCCAGGTCCAGGTGGTTGGTCGGCTCGTCCAGCAACAGGACTTCCGGTTCGGTCACCAGCGCACGTGCCAGCGCCACGCGTTTGCGCCAGCCGCCGGAGAGGTTGGCGATGGGCTGGTCGGCATCCAGATGCAAGCGGCTCAGCACGGTTTCGATCCTGCTTTGCGATTGCCAGCCCTGTCTTGCTTCCAGCTCATGCTGCAAGTCCTGCATTCTTTGCATCAGTTTATCCAGATCGGCATCGGCTTCGCCCATGGCATGCGAAACATGGTGATACTCAACGAGGATCGCCTGCAGGTCGCCCAGGCCTTCGGCCACCGCTTCGTATACCGTGGCTGCCGGGTTCAGCACCGGCTCCTGCGGCACATAGGCGATGCGGATACCGGGCGCACGCCAGATCGTGCCATCGTCGAGTTTGTTGTCGCCGGATATGACTTTCAGCAGGCTGGACTTGCCTGCGCCATTGCGGCCGATGAGGCCGACACGTTCGCCGGGATCAAGCTGGAAGCCGGCTTGGTCGAGCAGGGGATGATGGCCATAGGCCAGGGACGAGTTTTCTAGTGTGATGAGAGGCATGGCCGTATTTTAACAGGCGGGTCTCTCGGGCCGGCATAAATATGCTTGGCGAATAGACTGAAAATACAGCGAATTCAGGCAAACACTTGATGAAAGTCAAAGGATGGCGCTGGCGCAAGGCATAGGATTATGCTTTGACCT
>PHCM01000002.1 GCA_002842255.1 Betaproteobacteria bacterium HGW-Betaproteobacteria-2
CACCAAGTTCACCTACTACCGGAATGATTGAATAGAGACCCGATGCCCGCCAATCGCTATGAATTTACCGTAACGGTAGTGACCGCTTACATTGAAGAGCAGTCGGACGATGCCAGTCAGCGTTACGTTTTTTCATACACGGTGACCATACGCAATACCGGTAGCGTGGCAGCACAATTGATCAGCCGTCACTGGATCATCACCGACGCCAACGAGGTGGTGCAGGAAGTTCGCGGTCTGGGCGTGGTCGGCGAGCAGCCTTTCCTCAAGCCGGGCGAGCAGTTCGAATATACCAGCGGCACAGTGATCGGGACACCGGTCGGCACCATGCGCGGCAGCTATCACATGACGGCGGAAGACGGCATGCAGTTCGATGCCGAGATTCCGGTGTTCACACTGTCCATGCCGCGCGTTCTGCATTAGCAGCATGAGTGGTACAACTTCCATGCAAGTGACATTTCAACGTCTCAAATTCGGTTTCGGTTTTATGTTGCTGCTGGCCGTGGCCGGCTGTGCCGCCCCTAAGGTCAAACCGGAACCGCCCAGTCCGCCTGAAGAGGTGGTGAGCGAGCCGGCGCCGATCCAGATTCCGGAAGGTACAAGGCCGGAGGCGGTGATCAAGCCGGCAGAACCGGTAAAGACCACGGATTACAGTGTATTGAAGCCTGCAAGTTGGGAGGCGGTAGACGGTTTCTACCGGGATGAGTTAGTGCAGGCCTGGCCGGCTTGGCAGATTGGCTGCAGCACGCTGAAAAACCGCGCCGAATGGCGGGCGGCCTGCGAAGCCGCCGCCGCCATCAAGAAGCCGACCAACGTCACGGTACGCGCCTATTTCAAGCAGCATTTCACCGCTTACCAGGCGACCAATCTTGATGGCAGCGACAGCGGTCTGGTCACCGGCTACTACATGCCGCTGCTCAAGGGCAGCCGCCAGAAGTCGGACAAGTATCCCTACCCCATCTATGCGCGGCCGGATGACCTGATCACGGTCGAGCTGGCCGACATCTACCCCGAACTGGCGAACAAACGCGTGCGCGGCCGCCTGATCGAGAACCGGTTAGTTCCTTATTACAACCGTGCCGAGATCGAACAGCAACCACCATCGCTGCAGGGCAAGGAGCTGCTCTGGGTGGATGACATCATCGACCTGTTCTTCCTGCAGGTGCAGGGTTCCGGTATCGTGCAGCTGGAGAACGGCGAGCGCATCCCGGTCGGTTATGCCGACCAGAACGGATACAGCTATCAGTCCATCGGCCGCCTGCTGGTGGAACGCGGAGAGCTGACGCTGGACAAGGCCTCGATGCAGGGCATCAAGGACTGGGCACGCAACAATCTGGACAAGCTGAGCGAACTGCTCAACAGCAATCCGAGCTATGTGTTCTTCCGCGAACTTCCCGCGGGCTTGCCCGGCCCCATCGGTGCGCTGGGTGTGCCGATTCTGGCCGAGCGCACGGTCGCCATTGATCCCAAACATATTCCGCTTGGGGCGCCTCTGTTCTTCTCAACGACCTATCCGAACAGCGACAAGCCGCTCAAGCGGCTGATGATGGCGCAGGATACCGGCGGTGCCATCAAGGGCGGTGTGCGTGCGGATTTCTACTGGGGTGCAGGGTTTGAGGCCGGCCGCAAGGCCGGTGCCATGAAGCAACGCGGTAGAATCTGGGTGCTGCTGCCCAAGGGCTTTGTCATCAATCCCTAGTATGACACGCCCTAGTCCCTGACCAGCAGTAAACATCCATGGCGAGGATGCCGTAGGTGTTTTCCGGCTGGTAGCGTGTCACTGCGCTCCCTTCACCCGCGCCCACTGCAACGAATAACGGCAGGATGTGATCCTCGCTCGGATGTGCCTGGCGGCCATAAGAGCTGTTGCGATAATCAAGCAGTGCGGCAAGGTCAGCCGCCGTAATTCTCTGCCCCAGCCAATCCGCGAATTCAGTCACATAATCCAGCACTGCGGCATCGCGCTCACTCGTGAAAAAGTGGCGTAAATTATGTGTCACTGCGCCGCTGCAGAGGATGAGCACATTGTCCTGCTGCAGGCTGGCGATGGCCCGACCCATCTTCAGGTGAGCTTGAGGTCCGGCTTGACCCTGGATGGACAGCTGGGTGACCGGGATGTCGGCATCGGGATACATCAGGCGTAAGGGCACCCATGCCCCGTGATCCAGCCCGCGCGTGGCGTCGAGTTCAGGGCTGAACCCGGCCTGACGCAGCAGTGCTGCGGTTTTTTCAGCGAGCTCCGGTGCGCCTGGTGCCGGATATTGCAGCTGGTAGAGCGCTGGCGGAAATCCGCTGAAATCATGGATGGTTTGCGGCTTTGTTGCCGTGCTGATTTGCGGATGGGCAGTGTCCCAGTGGGCGGAAACAGCCAGTATGGCACTGGGTTGCGGTATGGATTCCGCCAGGCGAGACAGCAGTTTGCCGGTTTCTCCCGGCTCGGTGGCCAGTGTCGGTGCGCCGTGTGAGATGAACAGTGTGGTCAATTGTTTGCCTGCCCCGTCGTTTGTGCTGCAAGATATAACAATTGTTATGACGCCGGATTTGGCTGCTGGTTGCAGTGCGCGGACAAACAAAAAGGGAGCCGAGCTCCCCATCAATACGCC
This sequence comes from Betaproteobacteria bacterium HGW-Betaproteobacteria-2, assembly GCA_002842255.1. Classification (GTDB taxonomy): domain Bacteria; phylum Pseudomonadota; class Gammaproteobacteria; order Burkholderiales; family Methylophilaceae; genus UBA6140. Next base: position 2,604 of record PHCM01000002.1, read on the forward strand.
CCCTCAAATGCAACGGGCCTGTCAAACAGGCCCGTCATTCATGCAAATTTGCGATCTTAGCGATTGCAAACGTACATGGTTACTTCAAAACCGAAACGCATTTCGGTAGCAGCTGGCTTGGTCCACATAGTTTATTTCCTTTCTTGATTGGATTCGTACTGCGACTGCTTTGACACAGATGCATTACGTGAATGTCACTTTATTCCTGTCCGTGCAATTCGTCCGTGCCTAAAGTCATGAAAAGGCACTCATGATTTTCATTAGATTCAATCTGTTTTGCGCCAGATCAAAGTCTTGCTGCCGTCTGTTTCAGGCGGAAATGGGTGATGAGGCCGATGGCGACCACGATGATGACACCGATCAGCACGGTGGAGATGATGATGTGGACGCCGCTCTTGTCCATCAGCGTGTAGGCGCCGATCATCAGCAGCATGCAGAGGTTGTCGAAGAAGTTCTTGACGGCGATGGCGTGGCCGGAGCCGGTGGTGGCGTGGCCGCGATCCTGTAGCAGCGCATTGAGCGGCACGACATAAAAGCCGCCGCAGGCACCGACCAGGATCAGCATGGCGACCGCAACATAGAGATCATCAATGTAGGCGAAAGCGATGATCAGTGCCCCGATCAGGATGCCGGCCGGCAGCGCGCGGTTGACGGTCTTCAGGGTCACCAGCTTGGCAGCGCCGAAAGCGCCAATGGCGATGCCGATGGCGACCGCGCCGCTCAGGTTGGCGGCGGTGCTTAAATCTGTGATCAACAGCGCTGCCGGCACCCAGGCCACCAGCAGCAGCCGCAAGGTGGCGCCTGCGCCCCAGAAGACGCCGGTGCCCAAAAGGCAGAAACGTGCATCCTGGTCGCGAAACAGCGTGCCCAGCGCCTGCCAGAAATCGCGGAACAGGATGCGCGGCGAGAAATGAGCGAGAGGATGCGCCGCCGGCAGATGGGGGATGAACAGGTTGGCGACCATGGCCAGCAGGTAGCCGCCGGTGATGGTGGCCAGCGCCCCGCTCACCGAATAATCAGCCAGCAGGCCGCCGATGACGGCGCCGAGCAGGATGGCGACAATGGTCGAGCCTTCCATCATGCTGTTGGCCTTGACCAGTTTGTCCGGGCTCACCAGCTCGCTGAGGATGCCGTATTTGGCTGGCGAATAGGCGGCAGCGCCGATGCCCACCATGCTGTAGGCGAGCAATGGATGCAGGCCGGCCAGCATGGCGGCGGCACCGAAGAACTTCATGCCGTTGGCCAGCAGCATGACGCGGCCCTTGGACAGACTGTCGGCGAATGGGCCGACGAATGGTGCGAAGACAATGAAGGCGATGACGAAGAACTGTTGCAGCAGCGGGATCTGCCAGGTATCTGCCATTTGCGATCTTAATAGTGCAATCGCTGCAAATAGCAGCGCGTTGTCGGCAAATGCCGAAACAAACTGCGCGATCAGCACGGCGATCATGCCGCGCGAAAACAGCGGGTAGGCTTCAGGAACAGGAGCCGGGCGGACGGTCATGGTTATCAACTTTCAAAAAATCGGCGTGTATGGAACACGCTGTCGGCAAAGCGGATGTTGCCATGGCGTAACAGGCGCTTCAGGGCAAAATCGAACAGCAAGGCATTATAAGGCTTGATCGCTTGCAGGAAGCTGACCGCTGCCGCATCCAGTAGCCCTTGGCGATGCAGGCTGGCACAGTCGATGAAGGGCATGACGCCGGGTAGTGGGTAGTCGGAGCCGTTGAGCAGGCGGTGGTGCCAGTCGACACGCTGCAACAGCGGAGCAAGTGCCCACTCATGATTGCGCAGCGTCAGCGAGGAGAGATCGCCGAACAACTGTTTTTCGTAGCGGGCATCGTCCATCAATCGGGCAAACAGTTCGAAATGCGGACGTGATGGACCGTACGGACCAGCGTCGAGGTCGGTATCGCGGCCGTAAGTCGCGCAATGCGCCACGGCGATGCGCACTCCACTGTCCAGCGCGCGTCGCAAACGCAGCGGGTTGGCCAGCGTGTGCTCGCTGCCGGGCAGCGCGAATTCGCGGCCGCCGTGGGTGACGATGGGCAGGTCGAGGTCGGCGCAGGTCTGGTAGAAGCGCTGGCATTTGACGGAAGCCGGGTCGATGTTCATGACTTGCGGTAGCCATTTGATTGCTTTTGCCCCTTCCGCATGCACCTGCTGCAGGGCATCGATGGCGTCCGGCCGGTAGGGATGGATGGAGGCGATCCATTCGAAGATGTCGGGTTCCGCCCGAGCCAGACGGGCGACGTAAGGATTGGGCACATGTAGCGTCGACTGCTCTGGCTGCGGTCGACCCTGTTCGTCATGCCACCAGTCGAAGGCCAGTAGCATGGCCTTGAAACCCGGCGGCATCTCGCGGCAGAGCTGGCTCAGTCTGGTGACCACGCTGCGGTCGATGGCGGAGGCATCGGCACTTTGAACATTACTACTATGCGCATCGACACAGGCACCATTCATGAACAGGTGTTTTTGCACGCGTAGCAGCGGATGCCATGGACTGTCCATCTTCGGGCTGTGCCAGGGCGCGTCCGGCAGGCCGGAATCGCCGTTGCCGAACATGTGGACATGGCCATCCCACACCTGTGCCGGGTCGAGGTTTTGCCAGATTTCACGATAAAGCGGGTGTTGCCGCAATGCGTCCGGCAGGCCGCTGTGGCAGGGATTGTAAAGTCCGGATTCCGGCCAGTAGCGATAGCCTGCGTAACCAGCGGCCGAGACGATGGCGGCCGACAGGCCTAGCAGGAAGGTGCGGCGCTTCATGCGCAAATCCGGCAGCACGGCAACGACGCCTGCGGAGCAAGCCGGGAGGTGCGACGATACCAAGCGGTAGCGGATATGCAGCCGGCAATCACGGCAGTGAGGGGTTTTCCTCTGTGTTCTCTGTGGCCAAGAGGTTTTTCCAGCCTCATTCGACGCTTTCCGCCATCTGTTTGAGACGGATGTAATCGACCTTGCCGCTGCCGAGCAGGGGTAGTTCATCGACGACGACGATTTTTCTGGCGATGGCGATCTCCGGCTGCCCCAGTGCATGCGCGGCCAGTTGCAGGTCGTGGCGCTGCAGCTTGCGGTCGGTGGTGAACAGCAGGATGTTCTCGCCGCGTTGCATATCGGTTTGCGTGCTTGCCGCATGCTGCTGTTCGCCGGAGGCGTGCCGTGCGAGCTGTTCGACGATCTCCAGCGAGACCATCTCGCCGGCGACTTTGGCGAAACGGTTGACGCGGCCGAGGATGTGCACGTAGCCGTTTGCGTCGATGTCGACGATATCGCCGGTGTTGTACCAGCCACTGCCGAAATCGGAGGTGGTGGCGGCCAATTGGCCCGGCTGCTCATAGAGATAATAACCGTGCATGACATTCGGCCCCTTGATGTGCAGCAGGCCGCCGCGCTCGATGCCGGGTACTGGTTGCAACCGGTGTTGCAGCAAGGGCAACAACCGGCCGACCGAGCCGCTACGGCAGAACATCGGTGTGTTGACAGCGAGCACCGGCGCGCATTCCGTGGTGCCGTAGCCCTCCAGCAGGCGGATGCCGAACTTGTCCATCCACAGCCTGCGTACTTCCTCGTTGAGTTTTTCCGCGCCGGCCACCACATGGCGCAACTTGTGGAAGTCATACGGGTGGGCGAATTTGCCGTAATGCGCGAGGAAGGCGCTGGTGCCGAACAGTACGGTGCAGCCGCTGTCGTAGACGATCTCGGGAATCAGCCGGTAGTGCAGCGGCGAGGGGTAGATGAAGAGTCGCGTGCCGCTGACCACCGGCAGCACGGCGCCGGCGGTGAAGCCGAAGGAGTGGAACAGCGGCAGCGCGATGAAGAACTTGTCTTTCGGCGAGAAATCGATGACGGCGCGGATCTGCGCGACATTGGCGAGGATGGCGCTGTGACTCAGCACCACGCCTTTCGGTTTGCCTTCGGAGCCTGATGTGAAGAGGATGGCTGCCGGTTTGTCCGGCTCATGCGACTGTTCCGCTAGGCGCGGCAGACGCAACGCGAACAGCATGAGCCAGAGCTTGTCCTTCAAGCCGAAACTGCTACGCATGTCCTCCAGATAGAGGATGTGAAAGTCCTGCAGCGCGGCGACTACGTCCTCCAGCCTGGCCGCCTCGATGAACTGGCGCGAGGTGATGATGGTGCTTACCGCGGCAGCGACGCAGGCGTTGCGCATGCCCTGCGCGCCGGCGGTGTAGTTCAGCATGGCCGGCGTGCGGCGCATGGCGGTCATGCCGAAGATGAGGGCGACCGTGGTGTTGACGTTGGGCATCAAGACGCCGACCGCTTCCTCCGGCCGGCTGACCTTGCTGACCAGGCGGCCCAGTGCCAGACTCTTCTTCAGTAGACTGCCGTAGCTGTCGCGGGTCTGCTTCATGTCCTCCATCAACAGGGTCTTCCTTCCGTGCAGTTGCACAGCATCGAGCAGGGCGCCGAACAGCGTCCGTTCCGGTTGCGAAGCGGCCAGCATCTCCTGCATCAGTCGGCACATGGCTTCACCGGCGAGCTTTCTGCGCTGCTTGCTCAAGGGCGCATCGGGCATGGCGATGTGGCTGGTCGGCATGAACCAGAGGTCGATACGCGGCAGCAGTTTGCGCGGGAAATCGCGCGACAGGCGGCCGAAATGGGAATGGGCGGCACCATGGATACGCACCGGCATGATAGTGGCGCCGGTCTTGGCGGCGACGAAAGCCGGGCCTTCATAGACTTTCATCAGGCTGCCGGTGTTGGTGATGCGGCCTTCGGGGAAGATGACGACCGGTTCGCCAGCCTCGATCAGGCGAATGATCTTCTTGATGCCGAGCGGGCTGGCGTGATCCACCGTCAGGTGCGGTACCAGCTTCAGAAACTGGCGGAACAGCCAGTTGTCGAGTACACCGGTATAGATGACGAAAGTCGGGCGGAACGGCAGATGGAGCCCGAGCAGCAGACCGTCGAGGAAGGATTCGTGATTGGCAATGATCAGTAGCCGGCCGTTGGCCGGTGGTAGCGCGCGGCCATGCAGCCGGACGCGGAATAGTAGTTTGCAGATGAGGCGAAGCAGGGTTGCCAGCATGCTGTTGTCCTCTTCAGTGCCAGCAGCCGCAAGTAAGCGGCTGGCTCACGGCTGGGCAGGGCTGTGTCCTTGCGATAGCGGCCATCATGCTTCAATCATTCTTTTTTTGCGCTTGAGCGTCAAGTATTTTAGGCAGCGTTTTTGCACTACAGGCGAAGCTGTAAAAATACGTATTGAAGCTGGTGCCTTCGGCTAGAATATGCGCAAATGCAATCACTTGAATGGTTAATGTCCTGATGAATGATTCCAAATTGATGGAACTGGCCGGCCGCATCGATCAGTCCGGCTTTTGTTTCGCGCCGGCGCAGGAGGTACGAGCCATCCTGCAATCGGAGGATGCGGATGCGCTATCCGATTGGGCCGATTTCGCTGCGAGCTGGAACGATATGCCGCTGGATCAGTATATGGCCGATGGCGGCCGTTACCGCCGCCGCCGCTATGCGGTCATGAGTGCGACCGATTTGCCGGGTTCCGTCCGGTTGGAAGCACATCAGCCGCATTACCAGAGTCTGGATTACAACCGTCTGAACGGCGGCATTGCGCGCGAGTTCGAGCCAATCGAGCCCGAGGTGTTACGCAGCCAGAGTCTGCAAAGTGTCCTCAAGTTTGCCCATCAGCTGTTTTCCTGTCTGAAGCCGTCGCCGGCCTGGCATATCGAGCTGCATCAGTTCCGTATCGAAGCCAGTGGCGACCAGCAAGGCCGGCCGACCCCTGAGGGCGTGCATCGTGACGGCGTTGATTTTGTACTGGTCATGATGTTGCAGCGCGTCAATATCTCCAGCGGCACCACCACCATGCATGATCTTGAGTTGCGCACGCTGGACAGTTTTACGCTGACGGATCCGCTTGACGTGGCGGTGGTCAATGATCATCGTTGCATGCATGGCGTGACGCCTGTAGAACAAATCGATCCGGGCAAGCCAGCCTATCGCGATGTACTGGTTGTCACCTTTAGAAGTAAATCCTGATTTTGCGGCAGCCTGATCTGACTTATCAGCTGCCGCTGCCCGTAAATTCTCTTTGATTAATTAACATTTTCCGCTCGTTATTGACACACTGTTTGCAATAATATAAAAATATATATAATATGTTTTTATTAATTTTATACAGGGTGTAGTATGAACGTAGCCATAGATGTCATTGATTTGACGGCCATGCGCGCTTCAAGCGACAAGGCCAGCGCATTGCTCAAGGTGCTGGCGAATCCTGACCGCCTGTTGTTACTGTGTCAGCTGACCAAGGGTGAGCAATGTGTCAGCGACCTGGAACAGACCCTGGGGTTGCAGCAGCCTTCGCTGTCGCAGCAGCTTACCGTGTTGCGGCAGGCAAAGCTGGTCAGCACAAGGCGTGAAGGCAAGCAGATCTATTATTCGATTACCAGTACCGAGGCGCAGGCGGTCATGCAGTTGCTGTACAGCCTGTTCTGTCAATCCTGTCGAGAGGTGGGTTGAGTATGCGACTATCCAGTATCATGCCGCGGACCACAACAGTGAGCAGCGTGTCGTGCAGATACGCAAGTCGTTCGCGCCATCCGGGCGCTATTCTTCTCAGCACTATTCTTATCAGTGCAGCCCTGCTGTTTCAGGCGGGTGGTCATTTGCATGCCGCGGAAGCTGAAAAGTCAGAGGCATCCGGCTTGCGTACCCTGCTGGTGGGCGGTTCTCAGCAAGGGATGAGGCAGACTTATGACGGCACGCTCGAGGCTGTGCGGCAGACCATGATCGCGGCGCAGGTGTCCGGCACCATCGTCGAACTGCATGCCGCCGCCGGCGATACGGTCAGGAGCGGGCAATCGCTGGTGCGTCTGGACGCCCGCGAAGCGAGCCAGGGAGCTGTTGCCGCTGATGCGCAGCTGGCGGCATCGCAGGCACAGCTCAACCTCGCCAAACAGGAATATGAGCGCCAGCAACAGCTGTACGCCAAGAACTACATCAGTGAGGCGGCCTTGCAACAGGCGCAGGCCAGATTCAAATCCGCCCAGGCAGAAGTCAACAGTCAGGTGGCGCAGGCCGGCATTGCTCGAACCCAGAAAAGTTTCAACATTGTGCAGGCACCCTATGCCGGCGTGATTTCGGAATTGCTGGCGGAAGTCGGCGACATCGCCCTGCCGGGCAAAGCCTTGATGACACTCTATGACCCGGCAGAGCTGCGTGTCAGCGTTGCGGTTCCGCAAAGTCTTGCGGCAGAGATCGAGCGCAGCTCGAACGATGATCTGCGGATCGAGATAGCGGGTCAGCCTGAATCGATCAAGCCGGCACGTGTGCAGTTGCTGCCGGCAGCCGACCCGCGTACGCATACCCGTACATTGCGATTGACCTTGCCGACTGATCTACAGGGCGTCAGCCCCGGTATGTTTGCCCGGGTGACGCTGCCGGCCGGCATCAGGGCGGAGCAGACCGTGGCCGACAGGATACTGGTGCCGTTCAGCGCCGTGGTGCGGCGTGCGGAAATGACCGGTCTCTACGTACTGAACAGCGCAGGCAAGCCCTTGTTGCGTCAGGTGCGGCTGGGTGCCGTCAGCGGCGACCAGGTGGAAATCCTGGCCGGCGTCTCCAGTGGCGAACGCATCGCGCTCGACCCGGAAATCGCGGCAGGCCAGCGCTGATAGCGGACAAGACATGAGCGATCAGACCACATCACAGCAACAGACAACGCAGGCCATCGGCGTGTCCGGCCGTATTGCCAGTTATTTCCAGGATGCGCGCATCACGCCATTGCTTGCCCTGATGGCGTTTCTGCTGGGCGCGTTTGCCGTCATGGTGACGCCGCGCGAGGAAGAACCGCAGATCGATGTCACCATGGCCAGCGTCATCATCCCGTTTCCGGGTGCCGCCATTCCGGATGTCGAGCAGATGGTGGCCATCCCTGCCGAGCAGGTGCTGTCGCAGATGCAGGGCGTGGAGCATGTCATGTCGGTTTCGCGCTCCGGCGTCGCCGTCATCACCGTGCAGTTCGAAGTCGGCGTGCCGCGCAACGAGGCGCTGGTGCGCCTGCACGACACGCTGCGCAGCAATGCCGACTGGCTGCCGGCCAACCTCGGCGTGCTGGACCCCATCATCAAGCCCAAGGGTATCGACGATGTGCCCATTGTCACTTTCACGCTTTATAGCGAGCGCGAAGATGTTGGCAGCGATGCGCTCAACCGTCTGGCACACAGCATAGAAGCCGAACTTAAGCATGTGGCGGGTACGCGCGAAGTAGCCACGGTCGGCGGCGCCGGCCGTGCCGTACAGGTGCTGATCAGTCCGGAGCGCATGGCCAGTGCCGGCGTGACGGTGGCCGATCTGCGCAATGCCCTGGCTTCGGCCAACATGGGGATGCCCTTGGGTGACCTGCTCTCCGGCAATCAGCGCGTCGAGATCGTTGCCGGTGATTTCCTCGGCAATGCGCAGCAGGTCGGTGAGTTGATTGTCGGTGTGCATAACGCCAAACCGGTATTCCTCAGGGAAGTCGCCGAGGTGGTGGATGGCCCGCTGCCGGCAGCCAGTTATGTCTGGTTCGGCAAGGCCGGTGATGACGCGCGTGAGCATCCCGCCGTCACTGTCAGCATCACCAAAAAGGCCGGCGAGAATGCCATCGATGTCGCCAATGCATTGAAGCAGCGCATGGAAGTGTTGCGCAACACCGTCATCCCGGACGATGTGCAGGTGGTGGAAACACGCAATTACGGTGAGACCGCCAATGACAAGGCGAAGAAACTGATCACCAAGCTGTTGTTTGCCACCGCCTCTGTCGTGGCGCTGGTGTTCATAGCGCTGGGCAGGCGCGAAGCGGCTATCGTCGGTGTTGCAGTAATTCTGACTCTGACGGCGACGTTGTTTGCCTCCTGGGCCTGGGGTTTCACGCTGAATCGCGTCTCGCTGTTCGCGCTCATTTTCTCCATCGGCATTCTGGTCGATGACGCCATCGTCGTCGTCGAGAACATCCACCGGCATCAGAAACTGCATCCGGAAAAGACCTTGCTGCAATTGATTCCCGGTGCCGTGGACGAGGTCGGCGGCCCAACCATCCTGGCGACGCTGACCGTCATCGCTGCGCTGTTGCCCATGGCTTTTGTCACCGGTTTGATGGGCCCCTACATGAGTCCGATCCCGATCAATGCCAGCATGGGCATGTTGCTGTCGCTGGCGGTGGCTTTCGTGGTGACCCCATGGCTGGCGCGACTATGGCTGAAATCCAGCCATCACGAGGTGGCCGGGCAGACGAAGATCATCGCCGGCATTACGCGCCTCTTTGAGCGAGTGTTCACTCCGCTGCTGGATGCCGACCGCGGTGCTCGCAACCGCAAGCTGCTGGCGCTGGGTGTTGCCGTGCTGATTCTGCTATCGGTGCTGCTGCCGGTATTCGGGCTGGTGCATCTGAAGATGCTGCCATTCGACAACAAATCCGAGTTCCAGGTGGTGGTCGACATGCCCGCCGGCACGCCGGTGGAAAAAACCGCAGCCGTCCTGCGCGAACTGGGCGCACATCTGGCAACGGTGCCCGAGGTGACCAACTATCAGGCCTATGCCGGTACCGCGGCGCCGATCAATTTCAACGGTCTGGTGCGCCAGTATTATCTGCGTGCCGGCGGCGAAGTCGGTGATCTGCAGGTCAATCTGGTCGAAAAGCATGAACGTAAGGACCAGAGCCATGCCATCGCCGCCCGCGTGCGTCCTGCCTTGCAGGAAATCGGCCGGCGCTTCGGCGCCAACGTCAAGGTGGTGGAAGTGCCGCCGGGGCCGCCGGTGTTGTCGCCCATCGTCGCCGAGATTTACGGTCCGGAAGCCGCAGGCCGCCATCAGGTGGCGAAAGCGGTGCGTGCCGTGTTCGAACAGACCGACTATGTGGTCGATGTCGACGACAGCACCATCGTCGATGCGCCCAAACTGAATCTGACCGTGGACCGGCGCAAGGCAGGGCTGCTCGGCATCTCGCAGGAGGCGGTCGTCACCACGTTGCGTGCCGGCCTCAACGGCGAGGAGATCACTTATCTGCACGACCAGAGCAAGTATCCGACCGCGATCCAGATGTTGCTGCCGCCCGAACGCCACGGTGAATTTGACAGCTTGCTGCAACTCACGGTGCGTTCCGCCGATGGCCGGTTGGTACCGATTCGCGAACTGGTGGATGTCACACCGACCACACGGCAGGAGCCGATCTTCCACAAGGATCTGTTGCCGCTGACCATGGTGGTCGGCGACATGGCCGGCAAGCTGGACAGCCCGCTCTACGGCATGTTCGCCATGCGCGGCGATATCCACAAATTGATCGCGCCTAACGGTCAGCCGCTCGAGGAATATTTCATCCGCCAGCCGGAGGATACCTATCGAAATTACGCCATCAAGTGGGACGGCGAATGGCAGATCACCTACGAGACTTTCCGCGACATGGGCGCCGCCTACGCCGTCGGCCTGATTCTCATCTATCTGCTGGTGGTCGCGCAGTTCGGTTCCTACCTGACGCCGCTCATCATCATGGCGCCGATCCCGCTCACCATCATCGGCGTCATGCCGGGTCATGCCCTGTTCGGTGCGCAGTTCACGGCGACCAGCATGATCGGCATGATCGCGCTGGCCGGTATCATTGTGCGTAACTCCATCCTGCTGGTCGATTTCATCAACCTGCAGGTGCGCGAAGGCATGCCGTTCGAGCGCGCGATCGTGCAATCCGCCATTACGCGGGCTCAGCCTATCGTGCTTACCGCGCTGGCAGCCATGCTCGGTGCGTTGTTCATCCTCGATGACCCGATCTTCAACGGGCTGGCGATTGCGCTGATCTTCGGCATCCTGGTCTCCACCATCCTGACGCTGGTGGTGATCCCCATGCTGTATTACGTGGCCTACAGAAACCGTCTGCAGGATATTTCATGATGTGTAAAAAGGAGAAATAAACATGAGTTCATGGCAAATTGTCCGTGTTGTCGCCGGTGTTTTCATTCTGTTGAGCGTGGCGCTTGGTGCGCCGTCCAGCCCGATCTTTGTCAGCGAATGGTGGCTGGCATTCACGCTGTTTGTCGGTGCCAATCTGCTGCAAAGCGGCTTCACGCGCTGGTGCCTGATGGAGACCATCATGCGCAAGCTGGGTTTTCAAGCCGGTAACTAGGTGATCAGGGAAATGGGTATACGTGCTGTTACGATAAGCGCTTGCTTGCTGATGGGGTTCCATGCGTCATCTGCGCAAGCGATCGACCTGATGGAAGCCTGGCAGGGCGCGATCGGCAATGACCGCGGATATGCCGTGGCCGAGGCCGGCCATGGCGTTGTCGCCCCGCGGCAGAAACAGGCGGCAGCCCTCTGGCGGCCCAATGTGGTGCTCAATGCTGGTGCCGGTTATGGACGCGACAACACCGATACGCGTGGCGCCTACTTTGCCGGCCCCGGCTTCGGCCAGTCCGAGGATATCGCTTTCAGTACCTCGGTCAACAGCGGCACCACGCACAACTGGGCGCTGACGGCGACCCAGCCGCTATATGACCCCAAGCGCCGCGCCGAACAGCAGCAGTTGCTGATGTCGGCCGACCAGTCCGACCTTGAATGGAACGCGGCCAGACAATCGTTGATGCAGAGTGTGGCCGAGCGCTATTTCGATCTGGCCGTGGCGCAGGAATCCCTGCGCGTCCTGCAACAGCAGAAGCAGGCGGTCGAACGGCTGGCGACCGAGATGCGCGACCGCTTCCAGCTGGGCGCGACACCGATCACCGATACCCATGAATCCGAGGCGCGGTTGGCCTCGGTGCAGGCCCAGGTGCTGTACGCGGAGATGGAAGTCGAAACCAGGAAAAACATTCTGGCCGACACCACCGGGCTTTCCCCTGAACAACTGTTTGCCCTGTTGCCGCAACGGGTCAGCGAAGAATTGATGCAAACCCCGCTGGAGCAGTGGATCAGCGAAGCGGAAAGCGGCAATTTCGATATCCGCATGAAAGCCATCGCCGGTGATCTGGCACGGCAGGAAGCCCGCAAGTTCACGCTGGAATCCTCGGTGAAACTGGATGCAATAGCGCAGGCCGGCCGCGATTACATCAGCGGTAGCGGTGATTTCGGTTCGGCCAGCAATGCGCAGACCAGCGGCATGGTCGGCGTGCAGGTGTCGGTGCCGCTGTTTACCGGCGGTTATCGCAGCGCCCGTGAGGAGGAAGCCTTGCGGCTGGCGGACAAGGCCGATGCCGAAATGGCACTGGCAAGGCAACAGGTCGCACAGTCGATACGTGCTACCTGGCTCAACCTGAAGGCTGGCAGCGGCCGCGTACAGGCGCTGACGCAAGCGCTGGAGGCGAGCCGTTTGCGGCTGGATGCGACGACGCTGGGTCATCAGGTCGGCGACCGCACCACGCTGGATGTGATCAACGCCGAGAATGATGTCGCCAGTGCCGAACTGGCGTTGACGCAAGCGAAAGTGAATCAGGTATTGAACCAGATCCGGTTGGCTGCTTTGGCCGGAAAACTGGACGAGAGTGTGTTGACTGTTTTTAACCGCGATATGCTGGCAGGAAACTAGCCGGCAGGCGCTTGGAGGAAAGGAAACGAAATGGCTCAAATCGTCATCATGGGAGCAGGGACTGGCGGCATGCCGGCCGCCTACGAATTAAGGGCAAAGCTGGACGCATCGCATGAGGTCACCGTGGTGAATGCGGTCGATTATTTCCAGTTTGTTCCCTCCAACCCCTGGCTGGCAGTAGGCTGGCGCAAACGTAAGGACATCACGTTCCAGATCAAGCCATATCTCGAGCGGAAGGGCATCAATTTCATCGCGCAACGTGTACAACGCATCGATGCGGACAATAACATCCTGCATCTGGCTGATGAAAGCAGCCTGCAATACGATTATCTGGTCATCACCACAGGCCCCAAGCTGGCTTTTGATGAAGTGCCGGGTGCCGGGCCGGAATTGCATACCCGCTCGATCTGCAACGTCGATCATGCCGAGCAGGCATGGAGCCATTATCAGGATTTGTTACAGGACCCGGGACCGGTCATCATCGGCGCCATGGCTGGCGCTTCCTGTTTCGGTCCGGCTTACGAGTTCGCCTTTATCGTCAACCGTGATTTGCGCAAACGCAAATTGCGCAAACGGGTGCCGATGACTTTCGTCACCAGCGAACCTTATATCGGCCACATGGGGCTGGGTGGTGTCGGCGATTCCAAATCCATGCTGGAGAGCGATTTCCGCAACAATGACATCAAATGGATCACCAATGCCAAGGTCACCAAAGTCGAAGCCGGCAAGATGTACGTGACTGAAATGGATGATGAGGGCCAGCCGAAAAAGGAACATGAACTGCCGTTCAAGTACAGCATGATGCTGCCCTCATTCAAGGGAGTGGATGCGGTGGCGGCGGTCGAGGGCCTGTGCAATCCGCGCGGTTTCGTGCTGATCGACGAGCGCCAGCGCAGCATGAAATATCCCAACATTTATTCGGCCGGTGTCTGCGTCGCCATTCCGCCGGTGGAAGTGACGCCGGTACCGACCGGTGCGCCGAAGACCGGTTACATGATCGAGACCATGGTGACGGCCATCGTCGATAACATCATCGCCGAACTGGCGGGCAAATCTGCAGAAAGCAAGGCAACCTGGAATGCGATCTGCCTTGCCGACATGGGCAACACCGGTGCGGTGTTCGTCGCACTGCCGCAGATCCCGCCGCGCAACCTGAACTGGTACAACAAAGGCAAGTGGGTACACTGGGCCAAAATCGCCTTCGAGAAATACTTCATCTACAAGATGAAGCGCGGTAATTCCGAACCGATCTATGAAAAATACATTCTCAAGCTGTTGGGTATTGAGCGTGTGGAGCGTTGATGAGGTACCGATGTATCAGCCTTGTTTACTGATGTGTCGTTGATAAGATACAAAAGGGAAGCCGTTTACCGGCTTCCCTTTTTCTTTCAAGTATTTGCAACGTCGCCAAAAAGCGACGGTTTATTTGCTGAGGCCGTCCACTCCGTGGCCGATGACGCCCCCGATAGCGGCACCCCCGACCGTGCCCAGTGAACTGCCGCCGGTCAGTACCGCACCGGCCACGCCGCCAATAGCGGCACCGGTAGCAGCATTCTTTTGGCGGGTGCTCATGCTAGAGCACCCGCTGAGAAAAACTACGAGTAATGCGAATGCAGTCAATTTTTTAAAGGACAGCATATGGATCTCCAATAAATTAAACAACGAGACTCCCAATGCAACAAACAGGCCAATATAAAAGTCCTTGTTAAAACAATTGGATATAAATTCAGCGAGTATGATCAGATGAAATATAGTGAGAAATCTGTAGCAAATGAATGACAAAGCCAGACTGAAGATTGGCGAAAATTTGCCGTATTGCTAAGTATCCCTTCAATGTCAGTGGCTTGGACCAAGAATGAACACGATATCGAATGATATAGATGAATGGGTGGCATTTCTCGGAAAGGCGGAAATCCCTGTGTTGCGCAATACTGCGCGTGAACTTCGCCGATTACAGGCAGATGAAGAAAAGCTCAGCCTGCGTGGGATCACCCAAGTAGTGTCTCAAGACCCAATGATGGTATTTCGGATATTACGTTACATGCAGCAGCATAAACGTGAAAACCAGCTGCAAGATCTGATACTGGTGGAACAAGCCATCATGATGATGGGTATGAGTCATTTCTTCAGAGATTTGCCACCCGATCCTACCGTCGATGATGTGATGCGTAACGATATGGTTGCGTTGACTCATCTTTTGAAACTTATCCGGCGTGCGCATCGTGCAGCGCATTATTCTTACGAATGGGGCGTGATGCAGAAGGATTTTCACGTCATCGAGACGCGTACAGCCGCATTACTGCATGATCTTGCTGAAATGCTGCTGTGGTGCTTTGCTGCAGATAGAATGATGGCCATTTTCAGAATGCAGCAAGCTGATAAAAGCCTGCGCAGCCATATTGTCCAGATGCAGGTGTTGGGTTTCAAGATTATGGATCTGCAGTTGCGCTTGATTGAGCATTGCGAGCTACCGCCATTGCTGTCGCGTTTGATGCAGGATGACGCCATGGGCGAACAACAGGTACGGAATGTCACCTTGGCCGTCAAATTGGCACGACA
The DNA here is from genome assembly GCA_002842255.1 of Betaproteobacteria bacterium HGW-Betaproteobacteria-2. Classification (GTDB taxonomy): domain Bacteria; phylum Pseudomonadota; class Gammaproteobacteria; order Burkholderiales; family Methylophilaceae; genus UBA6140. Next base: position 17,689 of record PHCM01000002.1, read on the forward strand.
TTCTGCCAATGGCTGGGACGATGCCGCCTTGCCGGATGATTACAAGGATATTGCCGACTTCCTCCGCATTGATACGGAAAAGGTCAAACAGATTGTTGGCGCGGATTCTGGAAATACAGCCTAGACGTAGGTTGACAATCGCGATCGCTATTTTTTGAGATCAATAGCCTTGCAGTTGTTGTATTCAATGGCGCTGCCTTCTTTCAAACTGGCTTCGTTTCCGTTGATTTTCAGAAACGCAACGGAATTGCTGTATCGCCCATCCTCGATTTTTTCCAGTCTAACTTCGCGATCCGGGTAGATGAGCCAGACGGCATCTTCCTTGGCCAGCGTCCTGACGAAGAAACGCTTGTTGCCTTCGCACAGATATTCCGTGGCGTTGGCTGGTTTGTAGGCTTCTGGTACCTTTTCCTCACTGAATGGATTGTATTTGTCGACACTGCTGCAGGCGCTCAGTGCGATTAAAAGAAGAGTCAGAGAACTGGTTCGTAACAACGGAGACATGATGTGCCCACAATATTTTCAAGCTGCTATGTTGCCAAACTAAGGCCTCGGGCTCAACCTTCTGCAGCAAATAAAGCTGCGTGATATTCGCAGGAAGCCGCCGCTTGAGCGAAAATAGGCTATTCATCAACCTCACAAAGCCATTTTATGTACCGCTGGTTTGAAAAACTGCTTTATCCCTTTCCGGAAACGATGCTGAAAGCGCCACCCGGCAGTTTCTGGGCTTTCGTCTGGGCCGGTACTCAGGGCTTGCGTGTGCATCTGGCGCTGATGACTCTGCTGACCGCGGGGATAGGCGCGTTCGAGGCACTGCTGTTCGCCATGATGGGCAAGATTGTGGATTGGCTGACGGAGATTCCGCCGGCGCTGTTGTGGGAGCAGGAGGGTCATAAACTTTTGCTGCTGGCAGTCATACTTCTGCTGAGCCCCATCCTCATCGGTTTGCAGAGTTTCATCAAGCATCAGGGCCTGGCCGGCAATTTCCCCATGCGTCTGCGCTGGAATTTCCACCGGCTGATGCTGGGCCAGAGCATGAGCTTCTATCAGGACGAGTTCGCCGGGCGCGTCGCTGCCAAGGTCATGCAGACGGCGCTGGCAGTGCGCGACATGTGGTTCATCCTGGCCGATATCCTGGTATTCGTCAGTATCTACTTCATCACACTGGTGCTGATTGTCGGCAATTTTCATCTGTGGATGATCCTGCCATTTCTTTGCTGGCTTGGCCTCTATGCAGCATCGCTCAGCTATTTCGTGCCGCGTCTCGGCCGCGTTTCGCAGTCGCAGGCCGATGCACGTTCGCTGATGACCGGCCGCATTACCGATGCCTATACCAACATCGCCACGGTCAAATTGTTCTCGCACGCGGGGCGCGAGGCCGGTTATGCCAAATCGGCCATGCAGGAATTCCTGCAGGTGGTGCACCAGCAGATGCGACTGGTGACGGCGGTCGAAGTCGTCAACCACATCCTCAGCATGCTGCTCATCATCAGCAGTTGCGGCATCGGGCTCTGGTTGTGGACCAAGGGCGAAATCGGCGTCGGCGGCATTGCAGCGGTGACGGCGATGGCGCTGCGGTTGAACGGTATCTCGCACTGGGTCATGTGGGAAATGACTTCGCTGTTCGAGCAGGTCGGCACCGTGCAGGATGGCGTCAATACGCTGTCGCTGCCACACAAGGTAGAGGATGTGCCGGGCGCGCCGGACCTGCAGGTCAAACGCGGCGAAGTGCGATTCGAGGCGGTGGATTTCTCCTACGGCGGCAAGCGCAAGATACTGGACGGGTTTAACCTGCATATCCGCCCGGGCGAGAAGGTCGGGCTGGTCGGGCGCTCGGGTGCCGGCAAGTCGACTATCGTCAATTTGCTGCTGCGCTTCTTCGATGTCGAAGGCGGCCGCATTCTGATTGACGGCACCGATATCTCAAAGGTCACGCAAAACAGCCTGCGTGCCAATATCGGCATGGTGACGCAGGACACCTCGCTGCTGCATCGCTCGGTTCGCGAGAATATCCTCTATGGTCGGCCGGATGCGAGCGAGGCAGAAATGCTGCAGGCGGCGAAGCGGGCCGAGGCGGACGATTTCGTCCAGTTGCTGAGCGACCCCAAAGGTCGCAAGGGTTATGACGCGCATGTCGGTGAGCGTGGCGTCAAATTGTCCGGCGGTCAAAGGCAGCGTATCGCCATCGCGCGCGTCATGTTGAAGGACGCGCCCATTCTGTTGCTGGACGAGGCGACCAGCGCGCTCGATTCCGAAGTGGAAGCCGCCATACAAAGCAGTTTGTACCGGTTGATGGAAGGCAAGACCGTGGTGGCGATTGCCCACCGGCTTTCCACCATCGCGGCCATGGACCGGTTGATCGTGCTGGATGAAGGCCGCATCGTGGAAGAAGGCGACCACCAGACCTTGCTGAAAAACGGTGGTCTGTATGCCGCATTGTGGGCACATCAAAGCGGAGGCTTCCTCGGCGAAGACCTGTGATCCCGAGGGGATATCCTTAATCGCTCGCTTTCACAGTTTGCCGTGCTTTACAACGCCATTTTTAGCGAAGAATCAGCCTTTCAGTGCTAAATGTCGGAAAATAAACAGGAATCCAGTAAAAATAAATGTTGACGGCTGTCAATCATGTCAGTATAAAGCTCACTAGGCGTTTGGTTTTCGATTTTCTGCTGGTAATACCGTCGGGTTCTTGAACAAGCAAACTTTTAGGGTGCCTCCCAATTTTTAGTAAGGAAGTACAAATGGCAACAGGTAGCGTAAAGTGGTTCAATGACTCCAAAG
>PHCM01000197.1 GCA_002842255.1 Betaproteobacteria bacterium HGW-Betaproteobacteria-2
AGTTGCTTGGGCAAGGGCTGAATATGGTCACCGGTGATTATTCGCGTGGTGCAGCAGGCTTCTGGGTGGAAAACGGTGTGATTGCCTATCCGGTGGAGGAGATCACCATTGCCGGCAATATGAAAGACATACTGTTGCAGATCGTCGCGCTGGGTAACGATGTGCTGGTGCAGAGCTCACGTCAGGTTGGTTCTATCCTGATTGAGCGCATGACAGTTGCCGGTGAGTAGGCGGTTGAGTATACGATATTGAGGTCAACAAAAAAGCCCTGAGATTTCAGGGCTTTTTGTTTGATGGATGTCTGCAGAATATCAGTAGTCGTACTCATCATTCTGAACAGGTGGATTGCCATCATGAATCTGGCTCTGGCGGCGCTGGTAGTAGGCGTCGCGCATGAAGGCGTAAGGATCCAGTGCTGCCTCATCCAGCAGGTCGCTACCTGGCAGTAGTTGTGCGCGTTTGTCCAGGAACTTCAGTGCATAGGCACTATTTCTGGTTGCAGGGTCATCAATATAACCCAACGGATCAAACGCTGCGCTATCGACAATCAGGCCGGTAGTGTCGCGAACGTTTGATGGGCCAAGGAATGGCAGGACAATGTAGGGGCCGCTACCTACACCCCAATATCCCAAGGTCTGACCGAAGTCTTCATTGCGTTTTTCAATGCCATCCATGGAGGCGACATCAACCAGACCTGCGATACCGAAGGTGGAGTTGATGACGAAACGGCCGGCGCCTTCAGCGGCCTTGTCAAACTTGAACTGCAACAGGTCGTTGATGACGGAGACGAAAGTGCTCAGGTTGCCGAAGAAGTTGTTGACGCCACTACGCACCGGGCTCGGCAACACGGCCTTGTAGGCACCGGCAACCGGTTTGATGACAGCCTTGTCGGCGACATCGTTGAATTTGTAGATGCCGCGATTGATTCCTTCCAGCGGATCATTGTTGGCGGTTGATGCGCACCCCGAGAGCATCAATGCCAGTAAGGCGGTGATCAATATGCTTTTAGTTTGTATCTGCATTCGGTAACCCGTTTGTATTTATTTATTTATTATTGCCAAGATATTACAGAATAAGGCCTTGATTAGAGCGAACTTTAACTGACGAGCCGAACCTTGTCTACTGTTTTGACATGCGCCAGCAGGCATACCGGCGCATGCACGACTGGCCTTGTTTACGCCGGCGCGGCTGATGCCTGTTTGTAGAGAGCAAGAATCCTGACACGCTGAGTTGCGTGATCGACGATTGGCATCGGGTAATCCTTGCCGATGGTGATGCCGAGCTCCTGTTGGCGAAGCGATGGCATCAGCCATGGTGCATGGATTTCCTTTTGATTACAGGCGGCAAGCTCAGGGATATATTTGCGGATGAATTTGCCTTCCGCGTCGAATTTTTCCGATTGCGTGACGGGGTTGAAGATGCGGAACCAGGGTTGCGCATCACAGCCGGTGGAGGCGGCCCATTGCCAGCCGCCATTGTTGGCGCTGAAGTCGAAATCCAGCAATTTGTCCGCAAAATAGTGCTCACCCCTGCGCCAGTCGATCAGCAGGTCTTTTACCAGAAAACTGGCCGTCACCATACGCAAGCGGTTGTGCATCCAGCCGGTCTGGTTCAGCTGGCGCATTGCCGCATCGACCAGCGGATAACCGGTGCGGCCATTGCACCAGGCCTGAAATAGTGTCTCGTTGTTGGGGAATGGCAGTTTGTCGAACTCGGCCTTGTAGGCGTGGCCTTCAGCGATGTGTGGATGGTGATGCAGAATCTGGAAATAGAAGTCGCGCCAGATCAGTTCACTTAGCCAGGTCTCGGCGTCGGCGCCGCCCATATGCCATGCCGTGCGCGCCAGCTGGCGGATGGAGATAGTGCCGAAGCGCAGATGCATGGAAAGATAGGAGGGGCCTTTGATGGCAGGAAAGTCGCGCGCGGCCTGATACATGGGCATGCGTTCGATGAAGTCTTCAAACAGCCGCTGCGCGCCCGACATGCCGGTCGGCAGTTTCATGCTGCCGAGGTTGGTACGCTTAAAGCCCATGGATTCGAGTGATGGCAGTTCTGCCGTCTTCCATCGGGCCAGATGTGCAATATAGCGGTCGACCGGGTAGGGCTGCAGGTAGAAGCCGTCAAGTTTCTTCAGCCAGGCGTTCTTGTAGGGGGTAAATACACCATAGGGTTTGCCGGTCTGGGTCAGGACTTCGTCCCGTTCAAAGATCACCTGATCCTTGAAGCTGTGAAATTCGATGCCGGCATGAATCAAACTATCGGCGACCGAGGCATCGCGCCGTATGGCTGCCGGTTCGTAATCGTGGTTGGCGAAAACTGCAGCGACATCCAGATCCTTCGCCAAGCGGGGGATTTCAATGCTGGCGGCGCCATGGCGCACAATCAGGTCGGCGCCTTGCTGCTGCAGCGCAAGTTTCAGTTCACGTACGCTCTCCCAGATGAATTCGATGCGCCGGTCGGCCTTGTCCGGTAATTGGTCGAGGATTTCGGTATCGAATATGAAAGTGCAATAGACCTCTTGCGAGGATTTCAATGCCTGATAGAGGGCAGCATGATCGTAATCGCGCAAATCTCGACGGAACCATACCAGTGCACGTTGGGTGGAGACGGACATCAAAAAGGGCTTGTCAGAATGTAACCCCCGATGATACGTAAGTCTGTCTCAGGTGGCTATGTCATCCTCTCGCGCCAAACATGTACTTGCCAGCGGGCAATGATGGTGCCGCAACTTGTTCTATTGCCATCTCGGGCATTTTTTCCGGTTCGGATGCCTCACCATCCAGCAAACCAAGTTGCTGTCGTAATTGCAGGCTGAGCAGTATCAGGTCGGCATCATCCGAAGCATCGACTTTCTCGAAGATGCTTTCGCTGTAATCGGCATCCTTGAGCAGTTTGGCCGGGTTGACGGTGCCGATGACCTTGCGTGCCTCGACCGTGAATTTTGACAAGGTGATGAAGCTTTGATTATCCATAGCGTGCCCCGAGTTAGTGCAAATTCAGAGAAAAATTCAGCCAAATGCGCAATGTTCATGCCATTTTGCTGTTTGTTGGTGCGCTGGCGGTGGTCTGCACAGGCATTCAGTGAATAATTAGCACTTAATGTGCCAAAAAATAAGGGAAGCGCTGAATAAATGATCGAGCGGGATGAAGTGCAAGGCGCACGGAACGTAGCAGTCGAGACAGTATGCGTTATACGGCGAGATTGCGAGTACCGCGCAACGCAGCAATTCGCCTGCGATGTCATTTAATCAGGGGTTATTCGCGGTGATAGGGATGGTTCTGGATGACAGTCCAGGCTCGGTAAAGCTGTTCCGCCAACACGACGCGCACCATGCCGTGCGGCATGGTCAGTTTGGAAAGGCTCCAGAGCCAGCCGGCTTTCTTTTTCAGCGAGGCATGCAGGCCGTCAGCACCGCCGATGACCAG
>PHCM01000198.1 GCA_002842255.1 Betaproteobacteria bacterium HGW-Betaproteobacteria-2
AGGGCAACGACGAGCGCGGTATCATCTTCCCGGCCGCCATGGCGCCTTTCGAAGTGGCGATCGCGCCGATTGGCATGGACCGCAGCGAGGCGGTGAAAGCCGCAGCCTTCGATCTCTATGAACAGCTCAAGACGGCCGGCGTCGATGTGCTGCTGGACGATCGCGGCGAGCGTCCGGGCGTCATGTTCGCCGATCTGGAGCTGATCGGCATTCCGCACCGCATCGTCATCGGGGATCGCGGATTGAAGACGCAAGAGGTAGAATATCAGGCACGTACCGATGCGGAGGCAAGCAATGTTCCCCTCAATCAGGTGGTCGAATTGATTAAACGACAACTGGGTTTGAACGCTTGAAATACTGGCTGACCATACTGCTGTTGCTGACGTCGCTGACTGCCCAGGCGGGTAATCAGCGCGAGGAGCCTTTGTCCAACAGCGTCAAGGCGCAGATGCAGAAATCCATCAGCGACAGTGCTGCGCCGCGATTGGTGTTTGCGACAGAGTCGGAAGGTCTGCACTGGCTCAGCGAGATGTCCAAGCGCTTGCAGAAGCGCATGCCGGACAAGCAGATGCGTGAGGATTTTCTGCGCACCGTGCACTATGAGGCATCTCGTGCCGGGCTGGATCCGCAAATGGTGCTGGGTCTGATCCAGGTCGAAAGCGGCTTCAAGAAATACGCCGTCTCCTCGGTTGGCGCTCGCGGCTTTATGCAGGTCATGCCATTCTGGGTGCGCACCATCGGTACGCCGGATCACAACCTGTTCCACCTCAGACTCAATCTGCGTTACGGTTGTACCATCCTGCGCCACTACATCGATATCGAAAAAGGCGATCTTTATCGTGCGTTGGGCCGCTATAACGGCAGTCTCGGCAAGCCGCAATATCCCAACCTTGTGCTTGGTGCATGGCGCAAACACTGGCATTACGAGCCTTCTCCCACACTCGGCATCTGATACGTTGCACTTTTTTGGTGCAAAAGTTTTACATTTCAAAATAATCCGACTAGTATCCGTTTAGCGGACTTGATGTGGTATGCCTGAGCTAGACATCAAGATCTACCAGTCTTCCCTGCATCGACCCGCTGCTGTTGACTTTAATGCAGTTCGATAACCATTCTTAGGGAGGAATTACAATGGATTTAGTCGTCGCGTTAGGTATCAGTATTGGTGTGCTCATTGCCGCCTGGGTATATGTCTCCGTCAGCATGCCCGAACTGGGACTCATCGTCTGGGCCGGTATCGTCGCCTGGGCCACGTTCTATGCAGCTGGTGGCGGGATGGATGGTCTGCAAAAATCAATTGCTTCAAATCTTGCGGGTAATTTCTGGGCAGCAGTTGCGCTGTATGTCACGGCGATGATGGGTGGTGATGTGCTGACATTGTCACTGGTCTTTGGTGCGGTGGCGTTCATCTTCTGTGTGCAATCCAAAATCTCCTTGCTGTCCTTTATTCCTGGCGCCTTTCTTGGCGCTGCGACCTGGGTTGGGGTGGATGTCGCCGGTGCGGCGGGTGATGGCGGTGTCGTTGATATGGCCGACGTGATGATTCCGGTTTCCATGGTGGTAGGTGCAATCCTGGGCTGGGTCTCTGAACTGGTCGGCAAGAAACTCGCCGGCAATTAGTCTGCTTGAGGGCAATAAAAAAGGCGATGCATGCATCGCCTTTTTCGTTTTCTGGCTTTGGTTATTTCTGTTCTCGGTTATTTCTGTATCCTGAAGCCGTAATAGGTGCCGAATTCGCCTTCGCTCTCGGCGTAAACAAAGAACAGGCCGTTGCTGTAGCCGGTGCCGTTGATATGGTTCTGCGAGCGCAGTTTCAGCGTTGATGGCAGTGCGCTTCTGGCGATGAACTTGCCGTCCAGGTTGAATAGCAGCACGGCCTTGTGGTCGATATCCAGCAGCGCCAGTTCTTCTCCCTTGATGCCGGTATAGGCCACAAAATAATGGCTGATCTCGTCGAATCTGGCGCCAGCCGCGTCCAGATCCAGTTTGATTTCGCCTGCCATCTCGCGTTTCGGCGATTCCACCACGCGCACCAGATTGCTGCGGTTCTGCTTTGCATAATAGCGATTGCGGTCGGCGTCATAGCTGGGGATGGTGGCCGGGCTGCCGAAAGCCGGGTTGTGTCCGGTGATCTCCTTGGCGTCGTTTTTCAGTGTACCGTCCTCGTTCAGCAGCAGGCTGAAAATTCCGGTATTGGGGCCGAAGCCCGCTTCGCTGGAGATGTTGTAGGTTACCGATTCCAACTGATGGGTGTTGGTGTTGTAGTAGATGGAGCGGTTATCCAGTCCCGGCTTGGCCGAAGACAGGTATTTCCCGCTGTCATCATAGATATGTACCTCGGACTGCGACATGTTGCCCATCGGGTCACCCGGCGGTGCGGCCAGGCCACCATCAGCGATGAAATACTGTTTGAGATAGGGCACATAGGCTACGGTCATCGGCCGTGAGGTCGGTTTTTTTGCCAGAGGGATCTTGATCTCGGGTACAGCCTCGGCCAGCACCTCTGCCTGTGTCAGTGGTGAAAGCAATGCGAAGCCGGCAGTGACGGCAAAGACGATGCTGCGGTTGAAAAGGGACATGGCATTAACCTTGGTGTGTGTAAGCAGTATTGGCATGGGTGTGGAGTATATCAGCGGGCAAAGAGTTCATCCCGGCATCAGGCGCGTTCGATCAGCATGGCATCACCATAACTGAAAAAGCGGTATCTGGCTTCGATGGCATGCTGATACGCCTGCTTGATATGGTCGGTGCCGGCAAAGGCGGAGACCAGCATCAGCAGCGTACTCTTGGGCAAATGGAAATTGGTCAGCAGACGCTCCACCACCTGGAAGCGGTAACCGGGGGTGATGAAGATGTCGGTTTCACCTGAGCCGCCCTGCAATTCACCATTGCGCGCTGCGCTTTCCAGTGCGCGCAGTACGGTGGTGCCGACTGCCGTGACCTTGCCGCCCCTGGATTGGGCCAGCCGGATGGCATCCACTGTGGCTTGTGGTACCGAATAGAGTTCGCTATGCATCTTGTGTTCGTGAATATTGTCCACCCGTACCGGCTGGAAGGTGCCGGCGCCGACGTGCAGAGTGACGTAGGCGATGGCAATGCCGGACGTTCCCAGTCTTTCCATCATGGCGTCATCGAAATGCAGTCCGGCGGTAGGGGCCGCCACTGCGCCCAGTTCGCGTGCGAATACGGTTTGGTAGCGTTCTTCGTCATGGTCGTCAGCCGCGTGGCTGATGTAGGGCGGTAGCGGCAGGCTGCCGTGCCGGTCGATCAGTTCGATGGCCGGTGCCGGGTTCAATATCTCCAGCAGAAAGAGGTCGTCCTGTCGCTCAATGACTTTTGCATCGAAGGCATCGGCGATTCTCAGCAGGCTACCGGGTTTGGGTGAACGTGAGGCGCGAATCTGCGCCAGCAGTCGCTGATTG